>JBAUEV010000155.1:0-1932 GCA_049678805.1 Gammaproteobacteria bacterium | reverse complement strand
CGCTAATGTATGGAATTCCCTGTTGTGCTAATTTTCCCAATGCCGCACTGGTTTTGGCCATTTGCAATAAAGAAATCAAGCCTTCCTGCATGCGGGCACCACCACTAGTAGCAAAACAGATAAAAGGGGAACGTGTTTGTATGCTGGTATTCACACCGCGCACAAAACGTTCACCTACAACGGCTCCCATCGAGCCGCCAATGAAATTAAATTCAAATGCTGCTACCACGACCGGTAAGTTGTGCAACTTTCCTTTTACTACTACTAATGCATCTGTCTCGCCAGTCGCTTTTTGTGCTGCCGTTAAGCGGTCTTTATATTTTTTAGTATCACGAAATTTAAGACGATCGACGGGCTCGAGATCGGCGCCGATTTCCGTTTGTTGACCAGAGTCGAGAAATAATTTAAGACGTTGCCGAGCTGTCAAACGCATATGGTGATCGCATTTGGGGCAAACGTGTAAATTTTTAGCCACTTCGGCATAATAAAGGATAGAATTGCATTCAGGACATTTAGTCCAAATGCCTTCTGGAACGCCGCGTTTTTGCGAAGTGTCTTTTTGTGGTTGGGAAGCAAAAGACTCAATTATTTTTTTAAACCAGCTCATAGATAGGTATTCCAACAGCAAAATGGGTTTTTATTATAGCAAAATAAAATGGATTGAGCTTTGACGTTTGAATACAAAGCAGGCAGGTCTCATTAAAAAGAGCATCAGAAAAATGAACGATAACCATCATCAAGCGCGAAATTCATTGATCCAACGCCTAGTGGCGCTGGTACAGCAGTTTCTTACAGAATTAGGTGCCGAACACGCCCAGCGCGCTGTCACTCTGACTGCTTCTTTGGAAAGGGATTTAGGTATTGGTAGTTTGGAAAAAGCAGAACTGCTGCACCGCATCGAGCAAACATTTCAAATACGTTTTCCCGATACCGTTTTATCCCAAGCCGAAACATTAAACGATTTGATAGTAGCCATTCAAAACGCTAAACCGCCACAACAAAATGAGGTCATGCAAGTGAAAGTGGCGTTACTACCCCTGCAGGAAGAACCAATCACTGCAAATACACTGCTTGATGTACTTAGATATTACAATCGTCAAGCACCAGATCGGCCTCATATTTATTTGCAAGACGATCAGGGTAATGAACAAGTAATTACTTATCGGCAATTATTCACCCAATCCAATGCTTTGGCGTTAGGTTTGCTACAGCGTAACTTGAAACCTGGTGAAACGGTGGCATTGATGTTACCAACCAGTGAGGCATTTTTTTATGCTTTCTTTGGGATATTGCTTGCGGGTGGTGTTCCAGTCCCGATTTATCCGCCTTTACGAGCTAGCGATATTGAAGCTTATGCTACACGCGCTGCTGGAATTTTACGGAATGCTGAAGCCCGATTTTTAATTACCTTTCATCAAGCCGAAAAGCTCAGCAAATTACTGGGTGCTTTGGTACCCAGTTTGAAAGAAGTAACAACCTTAGCAGGATTATCATCAACAAAAAATTCTAAGGTAAATATAAATGTCAGTGGTGATGAACCTGCACTGATTCAATATACTTCAGGCAGTACCGGGCAACCTAAAGGCGTGTTGCTCACTCATCAGAATTTATTAGCTAATATTCGTGCTTATGGCAAAGCGGCTGAAATCAAACCCGTTGATGTCGTTGTCAGTTGGTTGCCACTTTATCACGATATGGGATTAATTGGTAGTTGGTTAGGTAGTCTTTATTACGGAATACCAGTTACGATGCTGTCGCCTATCACTTTTCTTAACCATCCTGAACGTTGGTTATGGGCCATTCATTATCAGCGTGCAACTTTGTCAGCAGGACCTAATTTTGCTTATGAATTATGTATGCGCAAAATTGACGATCAAGCCTTGGTAGGTTTGGATTTAAGCTCCTGGCGTTTAGCGTTGAATGGTGCTGAAG
>JBAUEV010000154.1:0-13908 GCA_049678805.1 Gammaproteobacteria bacterium | reverse complement strand
GGAATTAAATCCACCAATATTTTTAGTTCCGAGGTTTACACATCCTCCAACCTATCTTCCTATTAAAGATTCCGGAGTGTAATGGCTCGTAACTTGAGCAGAAGTTTGTTTGATTCCAATTTCTTTGCCAAAATCTACCCATACTTTATATGCTGGCTTTTTTGCTCGCGGAAAGGGTTCTACTTTTATAATTGTACCTGATCGAAAATCAACTTTTTCAAACTCATCATAAGAAATTGTCATCATTATCTCCTCATAAATTTTTAATCATCGCGCCACTTCAATATCCCTGATGTTTCTTTTTCCGTTTTGCCTACTTCTAATTGTATTAATCCCCAGACGATTCCATCGCTTGCTTTAAGCTAGCTTCAATAAATGGATCAAGATCACCGTCTAATACCGCTTGCGTATCAGTTCTTTCCTCGCCAGTACGTAAATCTTTAATGCGTGAAGCGTCCAGTACATAAGAACGAATCTGATTGCCCCAGGTAATATCTGCCTTACTTGCCTCCAAAGCTTCTTTAGCAGCATACTTTTTCTGTAACTCCAACTCATACAATTTGGCGCGCAACTGTTTCATAGCACGGTCACGGTTCTTATGTTGAGAACGCTCCGCCTGGCATTGCACGACAATATTGGTCGGTAGGTGGGTAATCCGAATGGCTGAATCCGTGGTATTTACGTGTTGTCCACCTGCCCCTCGGGCACGATAGGTATCAATCCGTAAATCGGCTGGGTTAATGGCAATTTCGATATCATCTTCGATTTCAGGTGAAATGAATACCGCTGCAAATGAGGTATGGCGACGATTACCCGAATCAAAAGGGGATTTGCGTACCAAGCGATGCACACCACTCTCAGTACGCAACCAACCATAGGCATAAGGCCCTTCGAATTTCACCGAGGCGCTTTTAATACCCGCCACTTCACCCGGGGAAACTTCCAATAACTCTGTTCTAAATCCTCGTTTATCGCCCCAGCGTAAATACATACGTAACAGCATTTCCGCCCAATCTTGGGCTTCTGTACCGCCAGACCCCGATTGGATATCAACAAATGCGTTATGGGCGTCCATCGGACCTGAAAACATCCGGCGAAATTCTTGTTCATGCAGGGTTTGCGCCACCCGTTCCAAATCGGTGGCAATGGTCTGTAATGTCGCTTGATCGTCCTCTGCTGCGGCAATTTCGGCTAGCTCATGGGCATCCCGCAATGTTGTTTCTAGGGTTTGCACCATACTTACTGTTTCTTGGAGTTGGGCACGCTCACGACCCAGAGTTTTGGCACGTTCAGGTTCACGCCATAACGCCGGGTCTTCTAACTCGAGGGTTATCTCTTGCAAGCGGTATGCCTGATTATCGTAGTCAAAGATGCCCCCGTAGTTGGGAAAGGCGTTCTTGTAATTCAGCGATTTTCTCTAATAAAGGCTTAGCTTCTGCCATGAGTGATCTACCTAGGATTAATTTTGATATGGCCAAGTATAATCAATTGGGGGTGTTTCAAGATATAGGGAAATATAGCGCTTTTAAATCAGAATAGAGTCCCATGTTGTGCTATTTAGAACGCCACCTGGATGGCATTCTTACCCAACGACCCATCATTCAGGCAATTTTTGCCTCTACAGATCATAAAACAACAGGGAACCCCCCCTTAAGAAAATCATGGTTCACCCCTGTTCAAGCAGTAAGATTAAATATTTGCATAATCAAAATTATAGATATATAATAGCTTTACCATGAAAACCACGAAGATACTAAAAGCCCTATCCAATGAAACCCGCTTGCAGATGCTACATTGGTTAAAAGAACCTAGTAAGCATTTTGCTGCTATCCTCTGTGATACCCAACATAAAGCGGATATGGATATCGAAAAAGTGGGGGTTTGCGTAGGGTTTATTCAACAAAAATCAGGGCTATCTCAATCAACAACCTCTTATTATCTATCGTTGTTGCAGGACGCTGGATTAGTACAAGCCAGCCGCAGAGGACAATGGACCTATTACAAACGCGATGAAGAGGCAATTAAGGCGTTTTTAAGCCACATTACTGGTAACCTTTAACCTCTTTTCGACCGTTTACCCAAACTCACCCCTTTAATTCAAGAGCGAATGCCTCTAAAGGACAGATATATGAACGATAAAAAACAGTTTTTGTTGCATGCCAGCCCCTTATTTTTAGTATTACTGATTGATGGCATGGGTTTAGGATTAGTATTCCCATTGCTGAATGCGCTGATGAATGATCCTACGACTGGGTTTTTTAGCCACCCAGTACCGCCGGGGATGCGCAACCTGATGTATGGTGGCCTCATTGGTTTATTCATGCTGTGCTGGTTTTTAGGCGCTGCCATTTTAGGAGATTTATCCGATCAAATAGGTCGAAAAAAATCTCTGATTATTTGTCTCTCAGGAACATTTTTAGGTTATCTGATTGGGGCGGTAGCAATTCCTCTACACAGTTTTTCTTTGCTTATTTTAAGCCGTGTGATCGCCGGTCTTACCTCTGGCAGTCAGCCGATTGCCCAAGCAGCCATTGTTGATTTGAGCACTGAGGAACATAAAACTCGCAATATCGGCTTTATTTTTTTAGCTTTATCCTTAGGATTTGTTTTGGGTCCACTCTTGGGCGGGTTACTTTCAGATAAACGCTTGGTATCTTGGTTCAGTTTTGATACAGCATTTTATTTTGCCGCCCTCATTGCTTTTATTAATGTGATACTGCTGTGGCGGTTTTTTAAAGAAACTTATACTGCAACAACGAGCAAAGTAAAAATCAGCTTTTATCGTCCTATTACGATTTTTGTTTCTGCTTTTAAGAATATTCCTATTAGAAATCTCTCCCTCTTATTATTAATTTTTATTTTGGGATGGAGTAGCTTTTTTTCATTTATCTCTCTATTTTTGTTAAAAAACTACCACCTCACTCCATCTGACACTGGCTTTGCTATGGCAGTAATGGGAATTGGCTTCTGTCTAAGTAATAGTTTCCTTACCAACTACATCACTCATCGCTTTAGTTTAGAAAATAGTTTCAAATATACAGTTTTGTTTGGGGCGGCGTTTATGGCGCTACTATTCCTCTACTATCCTATTCTTAGTTGGTTTGTACTCGTTGCTATTGGCGCTTTTGTGGCAGTCGCTTATTCAGCGTTGCTCACAATATTTTCCAATCAAGTTTCTGCTAATGAGCAGGGCTGGGTGATGGGGCTGACAGGCTCTATCAGCGCACTGGTATTTGGCATAGATGGTATTGTGATGGGGGTTCTGGCTGCTTGGAGTGTTAATTTACCGATTATCATATCGATTTTTTGTTTGGGGTTATCAGCCCTGCTGACACGATCGTTGTGTCTGCGCACACGAAAACTTGATTACGCCAAAGATACTGCTAAAGTACCCACGTAACCCACTTCAAATCAGCTCCTCTACGGGCTTTTGAAAGCTTTATAAACCAGCCTCCCGCTTTAATTAATAGAGAAAGGAGAATTAAAATGCTAACGGTAGGAAAACCCGCCCCTTCTTTTAATCTAGCTAATCAAGATAATCAGTTTTTTTCACTCAATGACTTTCGCGGTAAAAATGTTGTTATCTATTTTTATCCAAAAGATGACACGCCCGGCTGCACGCGTGAAGCGTGCGATTTTCGCGATCAAATAAAAGATTTTACTAATACCAATTCGGCGGTGATTGGTATTTCAAAAGACAACGTAACGAGTCATCAAAAATTCAAACAAAAATACAATTTACCTTTTACATTATTATCAGACACCTCGGGAGAGATATGTGAAGCGTATGGCGTATTAGTGGAAAAAAAGCGCTTTGGTAAAAAATACCGCGGCATAAACCGTTCCACTTTTTTGATTGATGAAAATGGTGTTTTGCGCGCAATTTGGCAAGATGTTAAAGTGGATGGGCATGTTTCTGATATACTGAATAAACTTAATTTAAGTAGTAAATAGTTTTTTGTTTGATATCAAAATAAATATACCTTGATTTCGCTAACGCTGCATCAAGGCTAATGGATTCTAAAACTTTTAACTGTATGAAATGAAACTATTTCAATAACTAACAAGGAGAATTAATCATGTCAAAAACCCTGAAATTTGGCTTAGCAATATTGGGCTTAACCGCAATGACCGCCGTATTTGCCGATATTTCTGTGCCTATGTACCTTACCTCAGGCGATGGAACCGGCAAAGCTGTTGGCACGGTAAATATTAGTGAAACAAGACATGGGCTTCTATTCACCCCTAATTTACACGACTTAGGCCTACCCACAGGAATACATGGATTTCATATCCACCAAAACCCATCTTGTGGTGATAAAGGTATGGCAGCTGGTGGCCATTTGGATCCTAAAAACACTGACAAACACTTAGGGCCTTATAATGATAACGGCCATTTAGGTGATTTACCTACTTTGTACGTTACTACAAACAGCACTGCAACTTTGCCAGTATTAGCACCACGCCTTAAACATCTCTCTAAAATTAAAAATCATTCCTTGATGATTCACGAAGGCGGTGATAACTATTCCGATATTCCCGAAAAATTAGGCGGCGGGGGCGCAAGAATGATTTGTGGAGTAATAAAGTAGTTGAATGTTAAACAACGCATAACACTGTATAAAATCTTGTAGGGTGGGCAAAGCATCAGCGACGTGCCCACCTTTCCAATTCGTTTTTAATATCCGAATTTTTATTTCCTCAACTTCCCCTGAGATTTACTTATTTTTCCTTCCGCCTCAACGCGGCGCATGATATACCACTGCTGCAATATGGATAAACAATTGTTAGTAAGCCAATATAATACTAAGCCAGAAGGGAATGCCATAAAAAATACTGTAAAGATGACTGGCATAAACATCAATATTTTAGCTTGGGTTGGATCCGGCGGTTCCGGATTGAGTTTTTGCTGAACATACATACTAAGCCCCATCAAAAGGGGTAATATGTAAAAAGGGTCTTTAGTAGAAAGATCGTGAATCCAAAGAATAAAAGGCGCTTGGCGCAATTCCACGCTTTCAATAAGTACGTAATAAAGCGCAATAAATACCGGAATTTGAATTAAAATAGGTAAACAACCGCCTAATGGATTCACTTTTTCTTTGCGATAAAGTTCAAAAACGGACTGGCTCATTTTTTGTCGATCATCCGCATACCGTTCGCGAATAGCAACCATTTGCGGCTGTAATTTACGCATTTTAGCCATTGAACGGTAACTCATTTCCGAAAGCTTATAAAACAATAATTTAATCAGAATTGTTACAATTACAATTGCCCAACCCCAATTACCCACTATTTGGTAAATATGTTTCATTAACCAAAAAATTGCAATTGAGAAAAACCACAACCATCCATAATCAATAGTTAAATCCAAACCTCGAGCCAGTGGTTTCAAGTAATCCGTAATTTCGGGACCAACATAAAACCTTGCACCTATAGCAACTTGTTGCCCCGGTTGGGCAACCAAAGCTGGCATCGTTAAACCAAGAGTAACAATCCCATTGTTATCAGTGCTGCTGTAATAGTGATTGTTTTCATGTTGATTAGGAATCCAAACGCTAATAAAGTAACGCTGCTGCATTGCTAACCATCCACCCGTTATTGTTTTATCGAGTGGTTTTTCAGTTAATTTTTCAAAAGTGAATTTCTGATAGAGTTGATCCGGACTCGAAATTGCTCCACCGGTAAAAGTATGGAAAACAAAAAGATTGCCGCTGGGTTGAGGCTTACGTCGAAGTTGGGAAAAGAAATTTCCCTGCCATGGCTTACTGGAATGGTTGGTAATGACATAGTTAACATCAACAGCATATTGTCCTTTGTAAAAAACGAAGTTTTTGTTGATTGTTAGTCCTTGATTATTTTGCCAAGTTAAACTCACAGTGAGTTTATTTTCTCCGGGAATTAAGCGATAACTTGTTTGCGCGGCAGTAAATTGTAATGGCGTTTGCGGTTGTTGTGGGCTAACGAGTCCACTTTCAGCTACGTAGAATGTATTTGCCCCTTGATTTAATAGCTGTACAGCTTGATGGGGATTGATAAGGTTTTCGGGGTAACGTAATAAATTGGCTTGAACGATGTTGCCGCCGAGCGTGTCAATGGTCATGTTCAGCACGTTAGTACGCACTTGGATAGTGCGATTAATAGGGGCGGGTAACGTTGCAGGTGGTTGGGCTTGTTGTGAGGTTATTATGGGCACATTACCGCTACTACTGGGTTGGTTAGCAGTTACCTCAGAGGGAGTTTTGGGATGTTCTTTTAACCAATTGCTCCACAGGGCAAACCCAAGGCATGCTAATAATATATACAGAATCATTTTTCTATCTAGCATAGAATTTTATCTCACGTGGGAGTTTTTAACGGGATCATAACCGCCGGGATGAAACGGATGACAGCGTAATAAGCGTTTTATCGTTATCCAACTTCCATGCAAGATTCCATGTTGTATGATTGCTTCTTGTGCGTAATGAGAGCAGCTAGGATGGAACCGACAGCGATTTCCTAACAGGGGACTAAGGTAGCGTTGGTACCCTAAAATAAGCAAGTTTATTGCTCTTATGATTTTAAGACTAGTTTTTTCCATTGCTCAGTTAAGCTCATTTTAAAATTTGAATCAGCCAGTTCTATTTTCTGTTTGACCACTACAATAATATCAAGTCCTTTTAGGCTGTTCTGTTGTAAACGAAAACTTTCCCGTATAACACGTTTAATACGATTACGTTGGACCGCTATAGGCACCACTTTTTTAGGTAGGCTAATTCCTAATCGTGGATGGTTTTGGCCGTTTATCTTAACAAGAATAACTGATTTGTGGCAGGTAACTCGCCGTGCATTACGATAGACTGTTTGAAAGTCTTGCGGGGTTAACAACCGCAGTTTCCATGGGTATGTGTTACTCATCAAACACAAACAGTTAGCTGCTTACGCCCTTTTTCACGACGTGCATTGATAACTTTCTGGCCTCCTTTGGTAGCCATGCGAGCGCGGAAGCCGTGCGTGCGGATGCGTTTGATGTTACTGGGTTGATAAGTTCTTTTCATGGCTGAACTCTTTAAATTTAAGAGGGGTGAATCATATGCTAACTTTTGGTTCCTTGTCAAATGTAAACCGATTGGCTTTTTGCCCTTCTTATTAAATCTTATTTATTTAAGATAGTAGTAATAATAAGGGTTGGGTATAAGTTGGCTTTTATTTGAAATATCAATGGGTTAGCATATGTATAGCTTTGGGGTGTTTTATGGCTAACCTGAGGATTCTTGTGGGATAAATACTCCTATTTTTTAAATAGTGCTTTTAGTAACAGCTTTTAGGTGGCTTGTGAGGGGAGGTACTCACATCTTATTCTTGTCGAATTCTGTAAGTAGGGGACAAAAATTTTATTTGCCCCTCTTAGTGGTTTTGCTAGTCAGTTCCCTAGCTAAGCCGCTAAGATTATGCGAATAAAACCTACAAGCTAAATTTAGAGAAAAATATGATTTATTTGTCTCCTTACGATCCACAATGGCCTGCCCTTTTTGAAAAGGAAAAAGAGCTGCTGTTGAAGTCGGTTGGAGAATATATTGTGGGAATTGAACATATTGGAAGCACAGCAATACCTAAAATATGCGCAAAACCTGTTATTGATATCATGATGGGGGTTAAACAGCTCGATAGTGTTGATCGTGAGATTATTAAGAGAGTAGAGAGTATTGGCCATGAATATATAAAAAAATACGAGGAGACAATGCCCTTTAGACGTTTTTTTCAAAAAGATAACAGCGAAGGATTGCGTACTCACCGGATTCATTTAGTGGAAATAACGAATGCTTTTTGGCAGAGACATTTGCTTTTCAGAGACTATTTAAGGACACATTCAGATGATGCCAAAAGATATGAGAGGCTGAAAATTGATTTAGCAAAAAAATTTACAGACACGAATCAGTATGCAAATGCTAAAACAGATTTTTGCAATCAAATCTATATAAAAGCTAGAGCTTGGTGAGGTGCTGAATAGGAAAAGAAGAGACACTATTATACCTGTATAAAGCTCGCTATTATGCTTATTTTCATCCTACTAAGAGGCTAGTTGAGGTTCAGGCTACGAGTGAATTTTTTAGAAATAAAAAAACCTGGATTGTTTCCCCCTTCGCTAGCGCTCGGGGTCGCAATGACGGGTTTTTAACGTTTGACTACATGGTCTTTTAAAGAGTATCTGAAAAGAGTATGCTTGTTCACAATTAACAAGAAATGGTAAGGAGATTAGCCTTATGAAAAATTATGAAAGAATTTTAGTTGGGGTTGAGCTTAATCCCGATTGTGATGACCAGGTTATTAATCGGGCATTGGAATTTGCCAAGGAGTTTAATAGCTTAATAACGACGATCCATGTTGTCGAACATATGAGTAGTTATGGCGCGGCTTATGGTATTGCGGCTGGGACTGATGTTGAACAAATTTTGGTTGATAGTGCCAAGCAGGAAATCACTAAATTAGGCAACCGTTATAATGTACCTGCCACGCAACAACTTATTAAGATAGGTTCAGCTAAAGCGGTGATTCTTGATGAAGCGGAGCGTTTGAAAGCTGATCTTATCGTTCTTGGTAGTCATGGGCGACATGGTATCCGTTTGTTATTGGGTTCTACTGCTAATGCCGTGTTACATGGGGCGAAATGCGATGTATTGGCCGTTAGAGTTAAAAGTCCGGATAAATAAACGATAAAACCCTTATTCTCTTATCCGAGCAGCAACCCATTTTTCTTTTAAAAGATTAAGTGTGATATAAACAGAAGGAACTACGAATAACGTAACCATTGTACCGAACACCATCCCCCCTACGATAACCCAACCTAATTGATTGCGACTCAAAGCGCCAGCGCCGGCAGCAAATGCCAATGGCACAGCCCCTAATACCATCGCAGCAGTTGTCATTAAAATGGGACGTAAACGAACGGCAGCAGCATCAACAATCGCTTCCTGAAGATTTTTACCCTTGGCTCGCAATTGATTGGCGAATTCCACCATCAAAATACCGTGTTTACTAATTAACCCAATCAAGGTTATTAGCCCAATCTGAGTGTAGATATTCATGGTACCATTCGTCAATTTAAGCGCTAGCAACCCTCCCATGGTGGCAGGCACCACACTGAACATAACAATCAATGGATCGAGGAAGCTTTCAAATTGCGCGGATAAAACGAGGTAAATAAAAATCAGCGCGAAGAGAAAAGTACGCCCCATTGAGCCGCTCGATTCGAGAAATTGGCGTGAAGCTGAGGCGAAATCATAACGCATTCCCGGTTGTAGATACTGTTTCGCAGTCGTTTCCATAAATTGCAGGGCTTGGCCTAAGGAGTAACCGGGACGTAAGCTCGCTGTTAAGCTCGCCGCACGCATTTGTTGGAAGTGGTCTAAACTGGGGGGGGCAACGATTTCTCGCAGACTAACCAAATTTCCCAGAGGTACTAATTGTCCACTCGAAGTGCGTAAGTGAAGATCATTTAAAGTATCTGTTTGGTTGCGATACATTTCAAGCAGTTCTGGAATTACATCATAGCTGCGGCCTTGCATATCGAAGCGCGTGATAGTCGGTTCCCCTAAACCAATATTCAACGCATTCCCAATTGAATACATGGAGACACCTAAATCTGCCGCTAAATTGCGATTAATATTAATTTCCAGTTGGGGCGTATCAAATTTTAGATCAGTGTTTACATTCATGAGTCCAGGATTTTGGCTTGCGGCTAAAAAGATTTTATTCATCACATCGGCAAGCTGTTCATAATTACCCGTTGTTTGTAACCTAAAATTCAGGGGCATAATATCATCGGCGCCAGGTAACTTATAAGGATTTACCGGGAAAGCTTTGATACCAGGAATGCTCCACATTTGTGGGAATAACGATTGAATAATTTGCGAAACCGAACGTGAACGTTCAGACCAAGGTTTTAAAACCAGAAAAGAAATTGCAGAATTAACGCCATTAATACCATTAATAGTTCCAAAACTTTGCATCTCTGGGACAGAATGATAAATCCTCTCCAGCGATTGAGTATATTTTTCCATGTATTTCAAAGTTGCTGCCGGTGGGCCTTGGACGATGGTCATAATAGCGCCGGTATCCTCAGCAGGCGCTAATTCACGTGGCAAAATCTTGTAAAGCAAACCCGCTATGCAAGCAATCACCGCCACGGCAATCAACACTACTTTGGTGTAGCTAATCATCCGCAGCAGTAATTTACGGTAGCCGTTAACAAGTTTTTGTAATGTGTTATCAATTAATTGCGGGAAACGTCCATGTAACACCTTGGGTGTCATAATTTTAGAACACATCATCGGTGAAAGAGTAAGTGCAATAAACCCAGAAATAATAACAGTACCCGCCAAAGTAAAAGCGAATTCTTTGAATAAAAAGCCTGTTATATCCGATAAAAAACCAATTGGCGCATAAACTGCGGCGAGAGTAATTGTCATTGCAATAATAGCGAATTGAATTTCGCGAGCGCCGATTAATGCTGCATTAAAAGGCGTTTGTCCGGCTTCAATATGACGGTGGATATTTTCCGAAACGACAATAGCATCATCAACTACCATACCAATGGCAAGCACCAACGCTAATAACGTCATCGTGTTGATCGAAAATCCCATCATTAACATCAGACCAAAAGCGCCAATAAGAGATAGAGGTATTGTGATGGTAGGAATTAACAATACTCTGAACGAACCGAGAAACAAAAAAACCACCACGATAACGAAAAGCACAGTTTCAAAAATGGTCTTAATAACCTCATGAATTGAAGATGAGATGAATTTTGAGGTATCCCAAACCACTTTCATGTTTAAACCAGACGGTAAAAGTGGAGAGATTTTTTGTAAAGCAGCATTCACCTCTTTAGAAACAGCAAGTGGATTAGCATCGGTTTGCGGAATAATACCAATCACAACGCCCGGTTTACCATTCATATTGACTGAAAAAGTGGTGGTGCTGGCCGCACCCAGTTCGGCATGGCCTATGTCTTTAATCCTTATCAGTTGGCCGCCCGCGTTAAGCACAACCAAATTATTGAATTGCTCAGGGTCTTTTAAATCAGTAGCAGCATTGACATTAATCTGTCGATAAGCGGCTTGGATGGCGCCTGTGGGCGATTGTAAATTACTGCTATTCAGTGCTGCTTGAACATCATCGGGGGTTACGCCACGAGCTGCCATTTGGAAAGGGTCTAGCCAAATTCGCATCGCATAACGGCGTTCGCCCAAAACAATCGCTCGACCAACGCCTGGTAAAGTTTCGAGTTGAGTTTGTACCACGCGCTCGAGATAATCAGTAATAGCTTCACTGCTCATCCGATCGCTATAAAAAGCGATATATTCTGTTGGATTAGCATTAGGATCATTTTTCTTCACGATAGGGTCGTTAATGCCTTTAGGCAATTGAGTACGCACTGAAGCAACTGCATTGCTGACATCGGTTAGACCGGCATTAACGTCATAACCCAATTTAAAATGAACAACTACGTTGCTCGTGTTTTGCGAGCTGGAAGAAGTAATGTAATCAACACCACTGATTCCACCCATTGCGCTTTCGATCGGTGTCGTAATAAATCCTTCCATAAGGTTGGGACTAGCGCCAGGAAAAGCAGTGGTAACACTAATAACATTGGCGTCAATTTTGGGAAATTGGCGAATACTCAATTTTGTAGCCGCAATAAGACCCACCACCAGCAGCAGCAAACTAATGACAGTAGCAAACACCGGTCGGCGAATAAAAATATCTGTAAAGCCCATATTATCCCCCGCTTCTTAATGAGTTGGCGCGTTTTTCGCTGCGCCTGGTTGAGGCAGCCCTGTCATGATAGGTGCGCCATCAAAAGGAATTTTGAGCTGGCCGTCGGTAACCACTTTATCGCCCGCAGCAAGGCCAGAACTAATCACTGCTTGTTGGGCAGAACGTTTCTGCACTACGACGGGGGTTTTGACAGCATGACCATTGATTGCTCGATAAACAAAATCGCCTTGTAAAGAAGAAACCAAGGCTGTTTGCGGAATAACCCAAAGTTTTTGAGTTTTGCCTAATAACAAAGTTACATCCACAAATGAGCCAGGAATTAATTTGTTGTCTTTATTAGGAATATTGGCACGCATGGCCAAAGTACGTGTATTGGGATCAATGCTTGCTTCAAACGCATAAACCTTGCCTTTAAACGTTTGGTCAGGATAAGAGTTAGTACGGATCAACACCGTATCGCCTATTGCGACTTTGCTGAGAGAAGTTTCAGGCACACTAAAATCAACTCGCAGTGGATCAGTGTCTTGTAAATTTACCAAGATTTGGCCTGCGGTAACATAATCGCCCAAATCAACTTGTTTTAGCCCTAATTTACCGCTGAAAGGAGCCTTAATCAGCATTTGTGCCAATTGTGCCTGAACTTGTGCAACTTGCGCTTTGGTAGATTGTAAATTTGCGGCTGCAGTGTCGTAATCCGAAGTGGATACAAAGTGTTTTTTGTAAAGATCGGAATATCGCTTATATTGCAGCTCATTCAAATGCAATTGCGCTTCATAAAGCTGTAACTGGGCGCGAAGAATACTTTGATCGAGTTCAACCAACGGCTCACCTTGTTTGACGTTTTGCCCCGATTTAAAATAAACACGGGTAACTCGCCCGGGGACTTCTGCTTTTACCATAATCCCTTGATCTGCAGTTAAAGTACCAGTGGAGTGTACTTGGTCTTGCCACCCTTGTTCTTGAACCTCAGCGACAGCAACCACCGCCGGTGGCATCTGCATGCCTCCTTTAGGGGCGGACTTTGCAAAACTGGTAAGCGAAAGTAGCCCGCACACCAGACAAATAATAAGTGTTATACGTTTCATAGGGGTAAATAAAGGTTGTTGGAAATTAGGGCTGCCATTTTAGCATATTTTTACTTAAAAACTGCAATTTATGCGAGCCCGAGTTGCGGCTAGGGTGTTGATGCTTTTGGATCATCTGGCGTTGAGTCTTTTGGAGCATCACGTGGAGCATCAGGCGTGGATTGTTCTTTAGGCAGAACAGTTGGTTGTTTGGCAAGGAATCTCCTTGAGTCTAGGGCCACTGCTTCAACCGCATCATCCACTGGAGTGGCTTTGAAAAATGCGTATATGCTCGAAGCAGCACTACTCATTGTGAAGGAAATGCTTGTTCCCAAGGGAACCCCACCAATAACTAATACTATTGAGGTTACCAGCAATACTGGTAATGCGGGTAGGAATGCCATGAATAAGATTTTAGCTGCGGTGGCTAACAATATGAAGGCACATGCGGCTATCGTTATTATGACTGTTATTTCCCAAAGATCATGAACCACTGCTTGTAGTGGCAACATTTTTTTTGAGTAGTTTTCAACCGCCAGCGTTTTTTGTTTTAAAGGGATGGAGGAGTTCTTTAATGCATCTAATGCATCAAGCAATTCCAGAGTGCTCTTTAGGACTTCATTGTGTAGGGTTATTACGTCACCTTCTTGATTGCACCTCGAACACAATTTAATCAAGCTATCTTTTAGAGGGGGATCATAATTTTCAATGCGTGCTTTTAGTGGAGCCACATCATTCCCACCTTCGAGAGACGTTGAAGCAAAAGCTTTCAACATTTTATCGAGATCCGCGACTCCCAGCAAAGTATTTGCATCATTTGCTATTCTATTAATGGCTCTACGCAACTGAGATGCATTTTTTTGTAGCAACGTTCTTCGCTCATCACTTGGCAGACATTTTTTCCACTCGTTAAAAGCTTGAGAGGGAGATAAGTCCCTTACCGTATTATAAGATCTGGCGAGAAGGCAGGGAAGTGCGAAGCACGAGCCGCCGAGCCCGCGGTAGCCGCGTCTAGCGGCGTTAAGTCATTGGCGAAGCCTATTGTTGGCGGAGACAGGACGGCCGCGGCAGAAGGAAATACCGT
>JBAUEV010000153.1:0-14565 GCA_049678805.1 Gammaproteobacteria bacterium | reverse complement strand
ACGGTATTTCCTTCTGCCGCGGCCGTCCTGTCTCCGCCAACAATAGGCTTCGCCAATGACTTAACGCCGCTAGACGCGGCTACCGCGGGCTCGGCGGCTCGTGCTTCGCACTTCCCTGCCTTCTCGGGTGAAAAATACCTTAATAACCCTTTAGAAGCTACAGAATCGTTAATTAATTCTATTAACGAAGAATTAAAAATTACAAATATAAATCATCAAACAATTGTCGAGCAGTTGATTCCAAACGTTAACAGGCCTTATGTTGCTGAGGTAAATCACTTACTGAGTCGACCAGAAACTGAAATTGGAAATAAAATTGAAAGCTTAATAAATTCTTCTTTTAAATCGCTAGGTTATGAAATACAAAGCACAACAATTAAAAATTCAGGTAATAAATGGGAAATTAGAGATATTATTTTGAAAGAGATAATCCCTGCCTCGAATAATGAGCCGAGACGATTTACTCTCCCTGGAGAAATGCACCTAAGTTTGGATTTTCCTCAGAAAATAGAGACAAGTAATCGCTTTTTACATGAGATTTTCTCTAAGGAGCGTTTTTCAGAAAGTGGTTGGCAACTGCTTGGCAGCAAAAAAAAGAAGATAGACGATATTAATGAAAACGCAACGATAAGTCATAGTATTTCAAAAACTGAAGCAGCAAATCAACTTTATTTCCAAGGATTTCCAATTACAGAGCATGACTGGGAAAAAATCAAAAAACTTGAGAACACTAATGCTAAAAAAAACCTAGACGAAAACGGGGTTTTTAATAAACATATAGAGAATACCAAAACTAAAATTCGTGATGAAATTGCACAATTTATGCGCGATAAAATTAAATTTGCCGAAGTAGAGAAAGAGCTTTATGATACTATTAATAGCATTAACTCAGATGCTGACCAGTTAAACAATAAACTTGATTCGGAAAAGACAGTAGCAGTAGCAAAAACAAAAGAACTTACTACTAAAATCCTGATAAAGACAAAACTTTTGCTAGATAAAACCAACCCTCCTACGCCAAAACAATTACAAGCTTGGCAACGTTATTGTGAAGCTGAGATTGAAACAACTAGGCGTCAACTTGCTAAAGAATTTGGCTTTGATGGCTTATTTGGCAAGTTGAAACTTGCCATTTTGAGACTCGTTGATGCGTATAAACCACTATTTTTTGTAACGGAAGAGAAAGAAGCTTGGCAAACCAAGCTAAGGTTCTTTGATAATAATAATATGAATACTTTGAAAGAAAAAGTTAAATTAGTCACTAAATACGAAGCAAGTTCCGCAATTGTTAATCCAGAAATCAAAAATGATGGAGCTGATTGTGCCAATATGGAGCTTAACCCAGCTAACACAGTAATTTAGCTTTACTACTTGGCGCCAAGGAAGGCTACCGTTACAATAGACCTCTTATATATTATATAACTCCAATCGCCAAGGAATGACCCCTATGTTTCGTGGTAGTTTAGTAGCACTTGTTACACCGATGGAGGCCGATGGCACCATCAGTGTGGAAAGTTTACGCCGCTTAGTAGAATGGCATATCGAAAACCAAACGGATGCCTTCGTAGTGTTAGGCACCACAGGCGAATCAGCTACCCTCGATTGGGTAGAGCGGCGTCTTGTGATCGAGCAAACCTTAGAACAAGTCAATGGCCGCGTGCCTGTTATTGCTGGTACGGGCGTCAACTCCACTCGCGAAAGCATCCATCTTACTCAACAAGCAATGGAATTAGGTGTGGATGCTTGTTTACTCATAACCCCTTATTACCTCAAACCCACTCAGGAAGGTTTATATCTTCATTTCAAAGCCATTGCCGAAAGTGTGCCAATACCGCAAATTTTGTATAATGTGCCCTCGCGTACTGCATGCGATTTGCTACCACAAACCGTAGTGCGTTTGGCTGATGTGGCCAATATTATCGGTGTCAAAGATGCCACGGGAGACATTAGCCGGGTGCAAAATATTCTTGAACATTGCAACGGCAAACTGGACTTATACAGTGGTGATGATGCTACGGCATTAGAATTTATATTAGCGGGCGGTAAAGGCGTGATTTCGGTGACTGCTAATATTGCTCCAAAAGAAACTCATGATTTCTGCTTGGCGGCATTACAAGAAAATAAAGCCGTGGCAAATGAGCTGAATCATCGTTTAATGCCCTTGCACAAAAAGCTTTTTGTAGAATCCAACCCTATCCCAGTCAAATGGGCATTACACCAAATGGGCTTGATTCCACCCGGCATTCGTTTGCCGCTTACGTTGTTATCGGCGGCGCAACACCCAGTAGTGCAAGAAGCTATGCAGCAAGCTAAAATTGAAAGGCCTATCCGGTCCAAGTCTTAGAATTTTACATTTCAGGTAAATACCTGAAGTTTCTAAAAATATTGTACAATACACAGATTAGGGTAGCAGTCCAGGAGAGGGGCTGTTGATAATCAATTTGCAAATGAGGATGAACGAGATGCATAGCATAGTTAAAAATAGCATGGTTAAAAAAGGTGTATTATTAGCAATAATGCTCACTTTAACGGGTTGTTCTACCTGGCAAGAGAGCAGTAGCAGCGCTAGCAGTAGCCCTGAGCCTCTGCAAACCACCCAATATAACCAGGCGACCAGCGTGCCACCGGTAAAAACACCACCCAAATTAAGTTCAGAAAACCTGGTTAAACATTACCCTATTACATCAAAACCCGCTACTAACCAAGAACTATTGACACCACCACCCTCCGCCGTGCCACCGAGTAGTGGTTTGCCGCCTTCAACCTCAGCAGCACAACCTGTGCCCGCGACACCCACTCCACAAACCCAAACGGCCACTCAGTACGCAGAACCGAACGTAGAACCACGGCCCCAAACAACTACTGCCGCAACACCTCCAGCACCTACGTCATCTGCGCCATCAAGTGGTCCAGTGATTGTGGCGATTAACTATGATTATTCAAAAGCATGGGATAAAGTCGGCCAAGCATTACGTGCATCAGGGTATCGTGTGCTACAACAAGATAGCTCATTGGGTCGTTATTATGTGCTCGATCTAGCAGGGACTAATGGAAAATTGCAACGTAATACCCCTATTTATCAAGTCCATTTAATTGAGATTGGTAACGGTAAAACGCAACTCAATTTATTAAATTCAAGTAATAAACCGGCGGATGGCAATACTGCTAGACGCATACTCGGTGCAGTACAACAAAAATTAGGAAGTTAAAGAATTTTTAAGTAGTTATAGTTGAGGTTATTTATGCAGAAACAAAAGCAGCTCTACTCGGGCAAAGCAAAAACTCTTTATGATACCGATGATCCAGGTTATCTAATTGTTCATTATCGTGATGACGCCACTGCGTTTAATGGCGTCAAAAAGGCTGAACTACGTAGCAAAGGTGCGGTAAATAATTATTTTAATGCCTTTATTATGCAGCATTTAGAACAAGCTGGCATCCCCACACATTTTGTGAAGGTATTATCTGAGAATGAATCGTTAGTAAAACGCCTAGACATGATTAAAGTGGAATGCGTGGTGCGTAATTGGGCAGCGGGTAGTTTATGCCGACGTTTAGGCGTAAAAGAAGGATTGGTTTTGCAGCCCCCTATTTTCGAGTTTTTTTTAAAGAATGATGAATTGGGTGACCCCATGATTAACGAAGATCATATTCGTAACTTTGATTGGGCTACTGCCAAGGAAGTAGAGCAAATGAAAACACTTACTTTTCGTGTCAATGAAGTGCTTAAACCATTATTTGACGATGCAGGTATGTTGTTGGTTGATTACAAATTGGAATTTGGTCGCTTAAGCGATGGTCAAGTGGTTTTGGGCGATGAATTTACCCCAGACGGTTGCAGAATATGGGACAAAGAAACCCATAAAATTTTAGATAAAGATCGTTTTCGTAAGGATTTAGGGAATGTCATCGAAGGTTATCAAGAAGCCGCCCATCGCTTGGGGATTGCGTTACCTGAGGAATTGTAAGAGCTTATGCTCGCGATGAAGCGTGAGCTTTTACAAAATGAAATCCGGAGAGGTACCGAAGAGGCCAAACGGCGCCGACTCGAAATCGGATGGGGCGAAAGCCCACGAGGGTTCGACTCCCTCCCTCTCCGCCATTTCCTCGCAATAAGGAAAGCAAAGCCCACTCAATCCCTAAAATTCTGATACTGCAATGGCAACCCCCAATTTTCGGCACGTAGTAAAGCCATCACTTGTTGTAAATCATCACGCTTTTTACCAGTCACACGAATTTGCTCACCTTGAATCGCAGCTTGCACTTTTAACGAACTTTCTTTAATTGCTTTCACCAATTTTTTAGCTGCCTCTTGGTCAATTCCTTGCTTGACGGTAATCGTTTGCTTAGCTTGATTTAAAGAAATTTGTGGCAGCTTAATATCCAAGCATGTTACATCAATATTACGTTTGGTCAGTTTTAAATTAAGAATATCCAACATCTGTTTCAATTGAAATTCATTCGTTGCTAACAATGTAATATCCAATTTTTGTAATTGAAATTCTGCTTTTGAACCTTTGAAATCAAAACGGGTATTAATTTCACGATTAGCTTGATCCACCGCATTAGTCAGCTCATGCAGATTAATTTCAGACACAATATCAAAAGATGGCATATTATTCTCCAACACTTAAATTCAAAAAAATTTGCAAAATGCAATACAGGATTATGACGATTCTGATAAAAATTTTGCAGGTTTGCAAATTAAATTTAACTGTTGACAGATAACAAGCTATTGGCTAGTTTTGATTTAACAAACATCAGGATTTTTTGTATGGTAGGAATCAAGGGCATTAATCATTTCTCAATCATGCCGAGGAGAGGACTTGAACCTCCACGGGGTAACCCCCACAAGCATCTGAAACTTGCGTGTCTACCAATTCCACCACCCCGGCAATACAGCTATTGTAACTTTTTGTGTCAAGTAAATGCCACTTAATTTAATAGAGTAAATGTTATGAAAAAAAAATTCTGTTTAATGATAATGCTCATTTTGGCTGTCGTTGGTGTAAAAGCAGCCGGTATTCCCACAATACCACCCCAATGCGCTCCAAACCACTTTCACTTTAGTGGGGACACATTATTGCTCAATGTTGGCCCACCTCATACTCGGGTGTTTGTATTTAACAACATCTCCAATCAAATGATCTGGTTAAATCATGCTCCTAAAGAACCAGGAGCCAGCGCGGGATGGGGCTCACAAATCGCCGCTAATCATTGGAGTGCCATTTTGTTGCAATCAAATCAGCAAAATGTGGTTTGGACTTGCAGTAAAAGTCAGGGTAACAATACCATACCATTATCTTGTGAAACGGTGTTAAAAATCTGTTCATTTGATTCTGCCAAAAAACCTGAAGAAGGTAATTTTTGGATAATAGAAAATGAACTTTCTGAAGCGGTAGTGCATTATGCAATACGAGATTATTAAGTGATTTCATAATAAAAGAAATAACTCTAATAGCTCAGTCCCCTTTTTAGAATTGAGTTTTAGGTGCTACATGCCTGCAATACTTGGTTGGGTAAAACAACAGGTAAACCCGAATTTTTAACGATAGTGAGGATGTTTTCAAACATATTAATATCAATATTGTAACGTAATTTACGATTATCTATTTGGTGAAACACCAAAATAAGCCAACCTTTTTGTTGACTTGCAGCATTCACCCACTTTCTTACATCATCTTCAGTAGTAACATCAGTTACTGCAAAAGATGTCACGTTATAAGGGTCCTGTACAGGTAAAGAATTTATTTCTTCTCCTGCTCTTCGGTATAAAAGGTAATGCTGTTTGGCAAAAGCAACGACTTCGGGTACTACATATTGATTATAGCCGCAAGGCATTACAAAATAATCCGTACGTAAACCTTGTGATTCAAGTTGAGCCTTCGAATGCAAAAGTTCATAAGCAGTAGTCTCAGCATTGTATGCACTTGGATCACAGATATGAGTGACGCTATGTGAAGTAGTTTCCCAACCGTTTGCTTGTAATGCTCGCAACTGATCCCATGTCATAAATTCTGGGTCACCTACTAAACCTGTTGGTACAGACATAGCCCCAACAAATCCTGCCTTGTTCATGAGTTGAATAGCTCCACTTGTATATTGCGAGAGCCATGCATCATCAAACCATAACGTGATAAGCCCCGTCTTTGGCCTATTACAGGATAATTTTTTGATCGAAGGAGGAAGAGGGTAGGCGACTTTAGACAACTCTGGATTTATAGGACCCGGCAGGGCCGAATGAGCCTCAGAAGGTGGACTATTTGTAATATTTGGGGTGACCCCATATTTGGTGGTATGAATTATAAAAACAAAAAGTGCAACTAAAGGTAACAAAACAAATAATAAAATTAAACATCTTAAGAAGAATTTAATCATAAAATGATCGTCACTAATAATCGATTAGAAAAGATTTTTTTGATCCTAAAATAAGAAGTTTAGCGAAGCTGCACCGTATTGATATTTGTAGGTGGCAGAATTAGTAAATGCAGAAGCTTGTGTTGTTTGAGCATAATAAGCACTAAATATAAGCCAACTTGAAATTGGGCCAGAAATTCCTAATCCCCATTGATTGGTGGGACTTTTGCCAGCCGGAGAGCCTTGAGGTGTTATTGATTGTTGACCAACACCACCGTCAATGTAGTATTGCCAAGTTGCGCCTAACCTACGACTTAATCTTAAGATTGCAGTCTCTGAAGTATAGCGCGAAGGACTAAAATAATTCGGTGTTTGAAATTTATCAGTAAATCCTCTTGTTTGCAAAATACCATATAATCCAAGATCAGTTAGGAGTAAAGCTTGAATAGAAGCATAATATCCGTTACGGACATTTGAATCATTAAATTGAAGATTATTAACCGAGGCATCTACCGTAATGTAAGGCACCGGATACAAAGTAACTCCGGCTGAATATTGATTATCTGCTATTCTATTGGCAAGTGCTGGGAATGCTTCTACAATTTCCCTAAAGCCCAAAAGATTAAAACCAATATAATCGTTGGGCCGATACCGTCCTCCCAAACTCCATAATACGGGGTGCCATGAAGCATAATTAGTCGGCTCTACGCGCCCCGTGAAAATTAAATCACGAGTGGGTCGCCAAGTTTGTCCAAGGTAAATTCCATTAGCAGATAAAGGAGAGCCAGGTTGGACAGGTTGTGTATATAAAAGATGTTCAACCCCTACAGAGGTCTGGTAAATTTGTGACCAATAATGGGTATAGTCGAGAGTAGAATGCCGTATAATAAAGTCGTCAGTATCAGAAGCATAAAAAAACGTGGGCGTTATAACATTGGGTGAAGTCGCCAAATCTGCTTGCCATGCCACATCGCGAATGTCCTGACCCAATGCAGACCATGGGTCCAGTTTGTCAAGGATGTGTTGATAGTCACCCATTATTTCTTCTGCAATATCTGGCCAATCTGACCATAGAGAGGCTTGGGATGCAGCAACCACCATTTCTGGCGTAGTAAACACAAGGTCTGGTGGGATAAGAGAATAGGCTGTCCTTGTTCTATCTTGATAAGCCAAACTTTTCACTAATCCAGCTAAAGCTAATTCATGATCTTCTTTATTTAATCGTTCACTCAATAAAAGTTTATAGACTTGTTCGGCTCGAACATATTGGCCTAACCAAAATCGCATTTTGCCAACGCCAAAAAGAGCCACGTGCCTTTCTTCGGCATCTTTTGAAATTTCAAGTGCTAAATTATAATACCGGAGTGCAAGAATAGGCTCATCGGAGTCAGCGTAGGCTTGCGCTGTTAATAGGTAGACATCAAAATTACTATGTGTAAGAAGCAATGGTTTTAAAATCTTTAATGCTTCTCTTCCTTTATCGGCATTAGTAAATTTTTTAGCTATTTCAAGTTGTTTTGAATACTCAACATCATCTTGTGCGTAAATCGAGGCTGCAAACCCACATAAGCATAGAGTGAAAATTGCTCCAATGAGCCTTGTTTTTACCATTATTTTTTTCCCCATTTCTTTTTTGATTGGAATACCTCTGATAAATAGCCATGTATGCATGATGGAACCATGAGGAGATAATAGAACAGCATATAGTACAAAAAACCTACCTTGTTTTTTCTGATTTTTAAGTCATGTTCCATAAACATCTTTCTTTGTCCCAAATAGAAACCCAGATTAATTAAAATTGCTATCGGCAAAACTGCAAGAGTCATAGGCCCCGCAATAAAATAGTATCCAAATAGTGCAGCGATTACGCCAGGAATAAATATGAAGAAAAAGAAGGTATCTATTACTGGAAAGAGTAAATTCCAATAGATTAAAAATGTTGTTAGCCTCGGCCTAGTTAGAATTTTTGGATGAGCTAAAAATGCTTCTATCATTCCGCGCGACCAACGACTGCGTTGGGAAAAAAACGCTCTGTAGGTTGTTGGTACATTGGTAAATGCAATTGCATTTTCTGAAAAATCAATGCGGTAATCTTTCTCCAATAAGGCCCAAGTTAAAACGATATCTTCCCCCACTGTCGGCGGCCAACCACCCACTTCTTCTATATATTTTTTCTTATATAAAGAGAATGATCCTTGGGCGACAAGCGTGCCTTGAAACAAACTTTGGATTCTTTTAACGGCAGCGATTGAATGAAAATAATCCCATTCTTGAATTCGTGTCATAAAATTTTCACGCGAATTTTTAACGTAAACGCTACCTGCCACAGCGGCAGTATCGGGTGGCGCACTTAAAAAACGAGTGGTTATTTCTTTTACAGCATTGGGTAGCAAATACGTGTCGGCATCAACAGTTAAAATATAGTCATACTCTGCTAGCGAAAGACCTTTATTGAGTGCATAAGATTTTCCGCGGGTGTTTTCTGTTGCAATAACAAGATTGCTAATTGGAAGGCTGCGTAGAATTTTCAGGGTGTCATCTTCTGAGTTATTGTCAATAACAATTATTTGAATCTTACCCGGATATTGCTGATTGGCAACAGCTTGTACAGTTTGAGCTATTGCTGCATGTTCATTAAAGGCGGGAATTAAAACTGAGATATCTGGCCAATGGGTTATTTCTTTTGGCTTCGGTCGTTTATCTATTAGATATCCGACCAGCAAAAAGGCATTCATAAATCCAGGCAATAATGCAACAAAAAAAATAATTAGGAATGCTAAAACAATACCGACATATTGAGCAAGATCACGAATCCAAAAAAAAGAAAACCAGAGGCAAAACACAAACCATGCGACTGCTATTGCTAGCGTAATAAGAAATTTACCCTTTACTATTAAATACATGCTGCTTCCCTGCTACAGTTACTTTAAAAGATTTGCACACTACAATAAAACTATAGCAAACCAATTGTCAAGAGGTAATAGAACTTGAAAAATATGACACAGATGCTCCCTTTATAAAAGTTAATGAATCGTTTCCCCTTTTAGCAATAACCGGGTAATCACCTTACCCGTAACTGAACTACCTTGTTCCCAACCGTATTGCTCGCGGAAATACTTAAGTAATTCCAACACCCACTCTTGAACTTTAACCTCGACCACCTGCGAAGTCGTTTTGCGGCGAATCACAAACATGTGTAATAATGCTAGCGGTTTACTGTCATTAAAATCAGTATGTTTAGCCACAATTGTTGCTGCCGCTTGCAAATCTTGCTCTTGGGTCAGCCAGTCATTTGTAATCATAAAACACTCTCTAAAAACAAGCTCATGAAACTACACTACCTTCAATTATAACATTATTTTGCGCGTCTCTGGCCAATGCCAAAAACATTTTTAAACATCTCTATAATTTTGTCCTTAGCTCGGCTAAAATGCCCTCCATGGATGTTTTCTTAGAACTCGATTCCCTAAATGACAAACAACGTGCCGCAGTTACTGCGCCACCAGGCAATTTATTAGTATTGGCAGGTGCTGGTAGCGGGAAAACACGAGTGTTAGTCCATCGTATCGCTTGGCTGGTGCAAGAGCTAGGCGCTTCACCACACAGTATTTTAGCCGTTACTTTTACTAACAAAGCAGCGTCGCATATGCGCGACCGTCTGGAAAAAATATTGCACATGCCTATGACTCATTTTTGGGTAGGTACTTTCCATGGCTTAGCGCATCGCATGTTACGTGCCCATTGGCAAGAAGCGGGATTACCGCAAAATTTTCAAATTTTAGATGCTGACGATCAATATCGCCTCGTTCGTCGTATTCAGCGTGAGCTTAATCTGGATGAAGCCAAATGGCCCCCTCGACAAGCGCAATGGTATATCAATGCGCGTAAAGAAGAAGGCCTACGAAGTCGGCAAATTCAAAATGATGGGCAGTTTTTCACAGAAACCATGCGACACGTGTATCAAATTTACGAAACGAGTTGCCAACAACAAGGGCTTGTTGATTTCTCCGAACTATTATTACGTACCTATGAGCTTTTATTAGAACGAGCGGACATTCTTGCCCATTATCGGCAACGGTTTCAGCATTACTTAGTAGACGAATTTCAAGATACCAATGCCATTCAATATAACTGGCTCCGTTTGTTAACAGGAACACAAGCACACATGATGGCGGTTGGCGATGATGACCAATCTATTTATGGTTGGCGGGGTGCGAAAGTAGAAAACATGCAGCGTTTTATGCAAGATTTTGCAGATACCCAAATGGTGCGTCTGGAGCAGAATTATCGTTCCACACGTACTATTTTAGAAGCCGCCAATGCTGTTGTTGCAAATAATGCTAACCGCTTAGGCAAGCAGCTATGGAGTGATGGGCAAACAGGTGATCCCATCCTATTGTATGCAGCTTTTAACGAATTTGATGAAGCACGTTATATCGTCCAACGCTTACAATACCACTACCATCAAGGCCAAGCACGCCAAGGCATGGCGATTTTATATCGTTCCAATGCGCAATCACGTGTGTTGGAAGAAGAATTAGTGAATGCCGGAATTCCTTACCGTATTTACGGCGGCCAGCGATTTTTTGAACGTGCTGAAATTAAAGATGCACTCGCTTATTTACGCCTGATTGCCAATCGGCATGATGATGCAGCGTTTGAGCGTATTGTTAATACGCCCACCCGTGGTATTGGCGAACAAACCTTGCAAACGTTACGTGATGCAGCTCGGCTGCAACAAACTTCACTTTGGCAAGCAACTAAAACAACGAATTTGTCAGCACGGGCTGGTAACGCATTAACGGCTTTTATTCAATTAATTGATCGCTTAGCAGAAGAAACTAATGCTTGGCAGTTAGGTGAAATAACAGAACATGTATTGCAACAATCCGGTTTATTTGACCATTACCGTAAAGAAAAATCTGAAAAAGGCGCATCGCGCGTCGAAAATCTCGAAGAACTAATCAATGCGGTACGGCAATTTACGCCTGATAACGCCGATCCTTCACTAACACCACTAGCAGCATTTTTGGCGCATGCCGTGCTAGAAGCCGGTGAAGGACAAGCCAATCCTTTTGATGATTGTGTGCAATTAATGACATTGCACTCGGCAAAAGGGCTAGAATTTCCGATTGTTTTTATCAGTGGCATAGAAGAAGGATTGTTTCCTCATCAATTTTCTTCCGAAAAACCAGATGAATTAGAAGAGGAGCGGCGCTTATGTTACGTGGGCATGACGCGAGCGATGCAAAAATTATATTTAACGTATGCCCAATCGCGACGTTTGCATGGTAATGAAATGTATCATCGGCCGTCTCGTTTTATTAGTGAAATCCCCTCAAATTTATTAGAAGAAGTGCGAATCTCAACTCGCGTTTCTCGTCCTACAATTGTTGCAGCACGAACGAAGTTATCTTCCGCTGCCGTTGTAGGCCCATTTAAACTGGGACAACGTGTACGACATTCTCGATTTGGCGAAGGGGTGGTACTTAATTATGAAGGCAGTGGTGAACATGCACGCATTGAGGTGAGATTCCGCGAAGACACTAAATGGCTGGTGCTCAGTTATGCTAAGTTAGAGGCTTTGTAGTTCCCTCCTCCTTCAAGGGGAAGGAAACAAGGGTACTGAGCTATTATGGCCACTTTTTACAAATCACTTTCCAATACAAAAACTGCTAAATATTTTGCCCAATAAATCATCACTGCGAAATTCGCCCGTGATTTCAGCCAACGTTTCTTGTGCTAAATGCAATTCTTCTGCCAATAACTCACCAGCACGCTGCGTAATAAATTGCTCCCAGCCAATGGTTAAATGTTGATGCGCTGTTTGCAGTGCTTGCAAATGACGGCGTCGTGCCAAGAAATGACCTTCGGTGGTGGAAGCTAAACCTAAGTGATTTCTAAGATGAGTACGTAATAAATCAACCCCGGCACCGGTCTTAAGCGATAAGGCAATGACCGTATGATTTTCATAATCCCATTGGCGAGGTGTTTCAGGCAACAAGTCAATTTTATTTTGTATCACGGTGATTTTTTCAGCAGCAATTGGCAATTGGGTGGTAAATTCACGCCAAGTGACATTTTCTTCCACTGGCGATGCTAACGTAGCATCCACTACCCATAGTACATGATCGGCTTTACTAATTTCGCTGCGCGCGCGACGCATACCTTCTTGTTCGACAATATCCCCACTGGGTCGCAAACCGGCAGTATCAAAAACGTGCAGCGGTACACCATCAATTTGAATTTGTTCGCGTAATACATCACGTGTGGTGCCTGGTACATCTGTAACAATAGCCGCCTCGTAGCCACTCAAGCAATTGAGTAAACTCGACTTACCCGCATTGGGTTGACCAGCGATAACGACATGAAGGCCTTCACGTAATAAAACCCCTTGTTGCGCACTGCATTGTGTTTGTTCAAGAAGGGTGAGAATTTCTGCAAATGCTTTAGCAATTTTACCATCACTTAAAAAATCAATTTCTTCTTCAGGAAAATTAATTGCTGCCTCAACGTACATCCGCAAATGAATAAGTTTCTCTACCAATTGGTGAATACATTGTGAAAATTCACCTTGCAACGAACGCATGGCTAGGCGTGCTGCTTGCACTGAAGTTGCATCAATTAAATCGGCGATGGCCTCTACTTGCGCTAAATCCAGTTTACCATTTAAAAATGCCCGTTCTGAAAATTCGCCCGGTCGCGCTAGTCGCGCGCCTAATTGCAATACCTGTTGCAGCAAGCAATCCATAATGATGGCACCACCATGCCCATGAAGTTCTAAGACATCCTCCCCGGTAAATGAATGAGGCGCCGGGAAAAATAATGCGATGCCTTCATCAAGTACGTCGTTCTGGCGATCGCGAAAATGGGCATAATCGGCATAGCGCGGCTTGGGTATTCTGCCCAATATTGCTTGGGCAATGGTGCATACCATTGGCCCAGAAACACGTATAATGCCTACCCCTCCACGACCAGGAGGGGTGGCTTGTGCAGCGATGGTGTCAGTAACAGGTAAATTCATTCGTATTTAACTCTATTTCCTCTGAACACGACAAAAAAGGGATTAAGCAGCAAATAGCAGCTGATTTTAAACTAATTTCCTTCCCCTGCAAGGGCGTTGTTGAATAATTCCCTTGATTTACTCGCTCCAGTTCGAATCCCCGCAGCATCTAAAATAATCGAAAATTCTCCCCCTTGCAGGAGGAGGGAATTATTCGCTCTAAAGCCTTTTAAATCATTTTTGTCGGCAAAGCACGTTATAGCTTGATCCGTTCGAGTAATTTAAGGTTATTTTAAGCTCTTTAGCTTATAATAAAGGTTACAATTGAGGGATAGTGTTATGCGTTGCAAGTACCATTTTTTATCTGGATTAATTGGGCTCATTTTCCTGGGCGTTTGCGTCGCTGGGCAGGCTGATAATCCATCTGTGATCGTTGCTCCTGCACAACCTACTCCTTCTACCAACGTAAATGTTGGCCATTGCCCGCCGCCTGAACAGCTTGTTCTTAATGATTTATTTTGGGGTGCCCCAGGGGGGTGGATAAGTTACACGGAATCGTTTGATAAAAAAGTCATCGGTTTCGAGAAAGCTCAGTGGCAAGGTGTGAATGTTGGCAAAATCCTTTGTATTTATAAAGGCGACGGTTCCCTTACTTTCCCCATTGTGCTAGAGCAAAAACACCATCAAATAGTACCTGAACCTAAATTTGCTAATTGGACTATCAACCAAGGCGGGTATAAAGATTGTGTTGCCAGTCGCATCGAAGATTGCCCATTTGAATTAACCCGAGACATAAAGGTAGCAGACCCCTATCAGGAAATTGATTTTTTCAAAAACCGCAACAAGTAATAGACTTCTTTCCAAACCTTGGGAAACGAGCCAAGGTCGAAGAAAGAATGAGTGAGGAACCGGAGTTGACATAGCAGTCAATGAGGATTCCAAGCGAATTTTTTCATAGAGATTGGCTGTTTATCGAGATTTAGAAAGAAGTCTAATTAAGCACTTGCCTATAGCTAATCCCCCATTAAAATCGTTATACTTTCACGTTTCAATTTGGGGATAAACATGCTTACTTTTCTACCCGCCCCCCTTGTTGGCATAATTGCTTTGTTGCTTTATGCCATTAACTTGATTGTAATTGCCACAATTCTGCTTATCATCGGGTTAATCACTCTAATTATTCCCTATAAACCCTGTCGCAAACC
>JBAUEV010000152.1:0-3768 GCA_049678805.1 Gammaproteobacteria bacterium | reverse complement strand
CGTTCGTCCTGAGGAAGCCGCGTAGCGGCTGTCTCGAAGGATGAACAGCTTCGCAAGATGGTGCTAATCATGCTGTTCCTCAAGGTGAACGGCATTTAGAATTTATTAAGAAGTTGTAAGAGTAAAGTAATGCCCAAATCAAATCCCGTTATCCAGCCGTTAGCGACACGCCTACGACCACGTACCTGGCAAGAGTTTGTTGGCCAGTCACATTTGCTGGGTGAAGGCAAATCGCTACGCAAAACCATTGAAGGCAAAACGCTGCATTCCATGATTTTATGGGGACCGCCAGGCACTGGCAAAACAACTTTGGCGCAACTACTTGCCGACCAAGCTAATGCGCATGTTGAAAAAATCTCAGCCGTTTTAGCAGGAGTAAAAGATTTACGCGAGGTGATTGAGCGCGCACAAGAAATTCAAAAAACTCAACATCGGCAAACAATATTGTTTGTTGACGAAGTGCATCGTTTTAATAAAGCACAACAAGATGCTTTTTTGCCCTATGTAGAAAATGGTACTTTATTACTAATTGGGGCAACTACTGAAAATCCCTCTTTTGAATTAAATAACGCCTTACTTTCGCGAACGCGTGTCTATGTGTTGCAACGTCTAACCGAGGAAGAATTGCAGCAAGTTTTAACCCACGCACTAGAAGATGAAGAACGCGGTTTAGGCAAACAGCACTTACAAATCTCATCTAAAATACGCCAGCGGATAGTCCAAGCTGCAGATGGCGATGCACGCCAATTACTTACCATGTTGGAAATTTTGGCCGATTTTGCCGTACAAAAGAACGGCAAAGAAATTATTGATGAAGCCATCGCTAATGAAATTATAGGAGGTGGTTGGCGCCGCTTTGACAAATATGGCGAAGTATTTTATGACCAAATTTCCGCATTGCATAAAGCGATGCGCGGTTCAGCACCCGATGCTGCTTTATATTGGTTCGCACGAATGTTAGATGGTGGCTGCGATCCAGAATACATTGCACGCCGAGTATTGCGTTTTGCCAGTGAAGATATTGGCAATGCTGAGCCTGGTGCTGTGCAACTGGCCTTAAATGCCTGGCAAATATATGAACGATTAGGGAGCCCAGAAGGTGAATTAGCGCTTGCACAAGCAGTGCTCTATTTGGCATGCGCCCCAAAAAGCAATGCAGTTTATACTGCTTTGGGTGCGGCGATGGCGGATGCTAAAACCCTTGGTTCATTGGAAGTGCCCCTGCATTTGCGCAACGCGCCTACTGGATTAATGAAAAAATTAGGTTACGGCAAAGCCTATCGCTATGCGCACGATGAAGCTAATGCTTATGCTGCAGGTGAGGAATATTTTCCCCCTGAATTATCAGGCAAACGATACTATTATCCAGTTGATCGTGGTTTAGAAATCAAAATAGGTGAAAAATTAGCTAAATTGCGTGCTCAAGATGAAGAAGCACGTCGTGCACAAAATCTACGGAGTAAAACAGGAAATAAAAAATCCACATGAATGCAGTCAATTCACCTTCTTATACACTCCAATTATTAGTCATCGCTTGCGGTGGTGCATTTGGTTGCATATCGCGTTTCGTATTAGCTCAGAGTGTCCATCGCTTTCTACCTAATCATTTTCCTTATGGTATTTTGTTGGTGAACGTTTTGGGTTGTTTGCTAATAGGAATTTTAGCGACGGGGTTTATTGAGCGCTGGCAGTTAAATGGAATATGGCGGGCTGGGGTATTAATTGGTTTTCTCGGCGGTTTTACCACATTTTCCAGTTTTTCAATTGATGCCATTAACTTATTAGAGAATGGCGCATCCGTTGCGGCTGGGATTTATGTAATTTGCAGTGTGGTATTGTGTTTGATTGCAACCTGGGTAGGTGTTTTATTAGGGAGAAGTGTGTAATGGCAACCACAATGACAATAGTCAGAGTTTATCTAACGGAGGCTGATAAATTATTACAGCCTGTCATGCGTTATTTGCATGATGAAGTAGCAGTACGTGGTGTAACCGTATTTCGTGCCATTTCAGGTTTTGGTAAATCGGGGGCTATTCATTCTGCGAAGTTATTAGAAATCAGTCTGAATTTGCCTTTGATAGTAGAATTTTTTGACGAACCTGATAAAGTAACTCAAATTTTGCCCCGCTTGCGGGAGTTGGTAGCTGTAGAGGATCATATTATTGCTTGGCAGGTGCAGGCAGTTTGATGAATCCCAACTTCCGATTCGAACAGCTAATGGCATTTTGAGGATGATATAAAACTATGATTGACCCTATTTATTTTCGTACTCACCTAGCCGAAGCTGCACAACGCCTAGCACGGCGTGGTTATAAATTGCCGGTGGAAACCATTCATCAATTAGAAGAACAACGTAAGCAAACCCAAACCATCACGCAAAATTTACAAAATGAACGCAACAAATTAGCTAAAGCCATTGGCATGGCAAAAGGACATGGAGAAGATGCTTCATCTTTGCTTACTGAAGCGAAGCAAATAGAAGAAAAATTAACAACCCAAGAAGCAAAATTAGAGCAATTACAGAACCAATTACGTGAATTGCAGTTACAAGTACCTAATTTACCTCATGAAAGCGTACCTGAGGGATTAAGTGAAGACCATAATCAAGAAATTCGCCGCTGGGGTGAACCAAAAACATTTCCCTTTTCACCCAAAGATCATGTCGATTTAGGCCACCAATTAAAACTAATGGATTTTGAAGCGGCTGCTAAAATTTCGGGTACACGTTTTGTAGTTTTATATGGTGCTCTTGCTCGTTTGCAGCGTGCACTGATTCAATTCATGCTGGATTTGCATACTCAATATCATGGTTATCAAGAAGTTTATGTCCCCTATTTAGTAAAAGACGAAAGTTTATACGGCACAGGACAATTACCTAAATTCCGCGAAGATCAATTTCAAATTGCCGATGAAAATAAGTCATTAAACCTTATCCCTACCGCCGAAGTACCCATAACCAATCTTTTTCGCGATAGCATAATTGCAGCAGAACAATTGCCTGCGAAATGGGTAGCTCATACTCCGTGTTTTCGCAGCGAAGCAGGTTCTTATGGTAAAGATACCCGCGGCATGATTCGTCAGCATCAATTTGAAAAAATAGAATTAGTACAAATCGTTAGACCAGAAGATTCATATACAACATTAGAAGCATTAACCCATGATGCTGAAACTGTATTACAAAAATTAGAATTACCCTATCGGGTGATGGCATTGTGTGGAGGAGATTTAGGTTTTGCTGCTGCTAAAACATATGATTTAGAAGTATGGCTACCTGGACAGAATCGTTATCGTGAAATCTCTTCCTGTAGTAATTTTGAGGCGTTTCAAGCAAGGCGTATGCAAGCACGTTGGCGTAATCCCCAAACTGGCAAGCCGGAATGGGTACATACGGTAAATGGTTCAGGTTTAGCGGTGGGGCGTACATTGGTTGCTATCCTAGAAAATTATCAAGATGCACAAGGGCGTATCCGCATTCCACGCGCATTATGGGACTATATGGGTGGAATAAAAGAAATAGGGTAGCTCTCCTACGCGCCGCTCTTTCCTTACTACCTACTACGTGCCACTCTCTCCTTACTGCCTACCTGCCGCTTGCTCCTTACCCCCTACGTGCCGCGGCTTGTCCGCGGCATCCAGTTTTTTCGTCGTTGCAAGGAGGCTGCCTAGCAGCCGGTTGCGAGTGAAGCGTGGCAAAACAATTCACATTTTAAAAACCTATTTCTGGATTCCTTTGCCCAAAAAGCGGCCTCGCCATGACAGCTTTTTCCC
>JBAUEV010000151.1:0-3416 GCA_049678805.1 Gammaproteobacteria bacterium | reverse complement strand
GGCTACAATGGCGCAGGTTTCGGGTTCTGCAAATGACAGTGGTTCCCGGGTAGGTTGTTTTAAATTGAGGTAGGAGTTAACAAAATGTCATTAACTGCTGATGAAAAAGCGAAAATTGTTTCATCTTTTCAACGTGCTGAGAACGACACCGGTTCTCCGGAAGTTCAAGTGGCTATTCTAACAGCACAAATCAATCGTTTAACGGAACATTTCAAGACGCATAATCACGATCATCATTCACGTCGTGGTCTGCTACGGATGGTAAGCCAGCGGCGACAGCTGTTGAATTATCTAAAAAAGAAAAATCCATCGCATTATCGTCAGGTGGTTGAGCAATTACAATTAAGGTATTAGACTGTTTGCAAAACTTAGTATTTGGGTTTAGTTCGCGGCGCATGGCTGATGAGGAACGGAGTTTATATGAGAATAAATGAGTACCGCAGTCAGCCATGCAACAATGAAATAAAGCCAAAGACGTCAGTTTTGCAAGTAGTCGTTAATCAAAGAGGTTTAAGGTGGATTCAATTAAGAAAACGTTTCAATATGGGCAACATCAAGTTATCTTAGAAGCAGGGAATATAGCGCGTCAAGCGGACGGCGCGGTGTTGGTTAGAATGGGTGATACCGTCGTATTGGTTACAGTGGTGTGGGTAAAAGAAGCTGTACCAGGGGCTGATTTTTTCCCCCTAACAGTTAATTATCAAGAACGCACTTATGCAGCCGGCAGCATTCCAGGTGGTTATTTCAAACGTGAAGGACGGCCTACAGAAAAAGAAACATTGACCTCACGATTGATTGATCGTCCTCTACGACCAAGCTTTCCTGAAGGGTTTAGCAACGAAGTGCAAATTGTTGCAACTGTTTTATCATTTGATAATCAAATCGACGCTGATATTCCTGCCATATTAGGCGCTTCAGCTGCTTTAGGGATTTCAGGAATTCCATTTGAAGGTCCAGTAGCCGCGGCACGTGTTGGTTATCAAAATGGCCAATATCTACTCAATCCAACGGCGATTGAACTCAGCACTTCTCAGCTGGACTTAGTCGTTGCTGGCACACGTAATGCTATTTTGATGGTTGAATCAGAAGCGAAAGAGCTTTCTGAGGAAGTTATGTTAGGTGCCGTGTTGTATGGTCATCAGCAAATGCAAACTGCCATCAAAGCAATCGAGGATTTTGTCGCTGAAGCTGGTAAAACTCGCTGGAATTGGCAGCCCGCAGCGATCAATGAATCGCTGGAAAAACAGGTTGCAGAGTTAGCCGAAGCAGCCATCGCTCAAGCTTATCAAATACCCGAAAAATTAGCGCGTAGAACACGATTAGCTGAAATCCAAGCACAATTAGTAGCAAAACTGTGCACTGAAGTAGAAGGAGCGCCCGGTGCGGATGAGATTGGCAAGCTATTTCACCGCTTGGAAAAGAAAACCATGCGCCAAGCTATTTTAGGTTCTGGTAAACGTATTGATGGTCGTGATACGAAACGTGTTCGTCCGATCAATATTCAAATAGGCGTTTTGCCGCGTACTCACGGTTCTGCTTTATTTACGCGTGGCGAGACTCAAGCCTTGGTAGTTGCAACGCTTGGCACGGAACGGGATTCACAAATAATTGATGATTTAGGAGGTGAACGTCGCGAAGCGTTCATGTTGCATTACAACTTTCCTCCTTATTGTGTGGGTGAAGTGGGCATGGTCGGCGCCCCTAAACGACGTGAAATTGGTCATGGTCGCTTGGCAAAACGAGGCGTACAGGCCATTTTGCCCAGCAAAGAACAATTTGCGTATGTTATACGGGTTGTTTCCGAAATTACCGAATCAAATGGTTCAAGCTCAATGGCAAGCGTTTGCGGAGCCAGTCTTGCTTTGATGGATGCTGGGGTGCCGATTAAAGCACCTGTTGCAGGTATTGCGATGGGCTTAATCAAAGAAGATGTTCATTGTGCAGTGTTGAGTGATATTTCGGGTGATGAAGATCACTTAGGCGATATGGATTTTAAAGTCGCAGGCACCACTGCAGGTATTACTGCATTACAAATGGATATTAAAATCCAAGGTATTACACAAGAAATCATGGCAACCGCGCTGCAACAAGCTAAAGAAGGACGCTTAAATATACTGAATACAATGAATCAAACCATTGATAAATCTCGCGAACAGATTTCAGACTTTGCACCTGGACTTATCAGCTTCAAGATTAATCCTGAAAAAATTCGCGAAGTGATTGGTAAAGGTGGAGCAACCATTCGTGAGATTACTGAAAAGACGGGAACCACAATAGATATTTCTGACGAAGGTGTCATCCAAATTGCTTCAGTAGATCGTGCTGCTGGTAAAAAAGCACGTCAATGGGTTGAAAGCATTGTTGCTGATGTAGAGGTCGGCGCTACTTACGAAGGTAAAGTGGTGAAGATCATGGACTTTGGTGGCTTTGTGGAAATTCTGCCTGGTAAAGTAGGTTTAGTGCATATTTCACAAATTTGTGCAGAACGTGTAGAAAACGTGCATGACAAATTGCAAGAAGGTCAAATTGTTCGAGTCAAGGTTCTGGAAATTGATCGTCAAGGCCGGATTCGTTTAAGCATGCGTGAGGCCGAACCAGTAGTTTCGTAGTTCTATCCCGTCATTGCGAGGAGCGTTAGCGACGCGGCAATCCAGAGCCAAGTTTTAGAACCTGGATTGCTTCCCCCCTGCGCTGGCGCTCGGGGTCGCAATGTCGAGTCAGATTATTTTTCCCATGATGCCGCTAGATCATCTAATGCTTGACCACTGACTCGATGTACTGTCCATTCATCCATGGGCTTTGCACCGAGTTGCTTATAAAATTTAATAGCATTTTCGTTCCAATCCAATACCCACCATTCTAATCGGCCACAATTTCTACTTTTTGCTAAATTGGCAAGATAAGACAAAATTTTTTGTCCAATACCATTACCACGCGCCTCAGGTTTTACAAATAAATCTTCCAAATAAATTCCAGGGCATCCTAAGAAGGTTGAAAAGTTATGAAAATAGACCGCGAAACTAACAGGTTGATGATTGAGATAACCAATTATAACTTCGGCATGCGGTTTATCGCCGAATAATGATTCTTTTAAAATATCTTCTGTCGCCACAACTTCATGTGGCAATTTTTCATATTCTGCTAATTCTTTAATAAACGTCAATATGAGTGGTACGTCTTTAATAGTTGCAGATTTAATTTCAAATGATTCTTTCATTAAAACCTTCGTTTGGATGGCTATGGGCGTTGCGGCATTCAAAAAAATGGACCCCGCAGTCGGTGCCGCGGGGTTTCGAGACGTGCCGCGGACAAGCCGGCGTTGTTGCATATTTCTTATAAATAAGGTCGTTGGGTAAGAATGTCGTGTGGGTGTCGTTGGAAGACCGTAGAATACAGGGATGTATTCTGCCCCGTAC
>JBAUEV010000150.1:0-3416 GCA_049678805.1 Gammaproteobacteria bacterium | reverse complement strand
CCGTGTAAGCGTGCATTAAGTACTTTGGCTAATTCTGCCAATTCAAAGTTATTTTTTTGCATTGAAATATTAAAATTTATATTTAAAAAAGTCTCATCAGTGCTAACAGTTTCCTCCCCCTGCAAGGGGGAGGATTAAGGTGGGGGTGCTCTATTATTTTAATCACCCCTACCCCAGCCCTCCCCCTTGAAGGGGGAGGGAGCCGTTTATGTGCTTCCCCTCGAAGGAGAGGGGGCAGTTGCGCACCCCCTTTGAAGGGGGGACATCTCTTTCTATTTCTGCCTCGTCATCGCATCAAGCACTTGGTTAGTAATATCCAACTGCTGATTAGCAAAAGCCACATTATCTTTGGTTAAAACTAAAGTAAATTGACCTTGCTTGGCGACTTCGTTTACTGCATTTTGCAATTTGCCCATAATTCCCTGCATTTGTTGATTTTGCGCAGTAAATAAGTCTTGTTGCAAACCCATTTGCATATTTTGTAGCTTTTGTTGCTGCTCTTGAATTTTTTGTTGTAATACTTTGCGATCAGCATCCTTCATGACTGACGCATCGCGATTGAGTTTATCCGCATCAGCTCGTACTTGCTGTTGCAATGCTCTAAATTCTTTTTCGCGTGCCTGAAACTGGTTTCTCAGTAGTTTTTGTGCTGACGCCACTTGAGGTGACTTTTGCAATACTTGCCGTATATCAACTACCCCAATTTTCATACCGTTTGGTGCAGCTGCCATGGTTGCTTGCGCAGGTTGTACAGTTGCATCTTGCGCCGCAAAAGCCGGATTAACACTCATCAACAAAGCAACCCCCGAAAGTGCTGCAATAAAAATCTTTTTCATCATAATCTCCTTCCAAATCATCTTTAAAAACTCGTACCTACTGAAAACTGGAACCGTTCTAACCGGTCACCGGAATGTGGGTTAAGCGGTTCGCCAAAGCTAAATTCCAATGGTCCAACGCTTGGTATCCACCATTGCGCCGAAACCCCTACCGAATAACGCAACTGATTGCCATTGAATTGATTATCGTACACGTTTCCTGCATCAAAAAACAATGCTGTGCGTAAATTTTGACTAATTGGGTTTGGGAAAATCAAGCTCGCACTGGCAATGGTCAGTACGCTACCACCAATAGGATTACCATTTGAATCTTTCGGGCCTAGGGTATTACCTTGGTAGGCATTAACCGAATCAATTCCCCCCGCAAAGTAATTTTTGAAGAAAGGTAAGTTGCTATTAGGCGGTGCCGTACCATTGTCAAATTTAGCGTAACCATTGCCATAAGCTACTTGACCATCCAAATGAAAGATAAATTGCTTGATTAACGGATAATACCAACCCGCCTGATAGCTCACGAGATAATAATCTAAACTATCATTCAAAATCGGTACGCCCAACTCAATCCCAAGCGCCTGTTTGGTGCCACTGGTCGGTAACAAGGCGCGATCATACGTTGTGCGTTGCCAACCTGTAGCTAAATTGAACTGATCGAAACGTTTACCATGTGCATTAGTAAAATTTTGGATCTGAATGGGCGGAAAAGCACCCGTATTTAAATTAATGTGTTGATAGCCATAACCAAAATTTATTCCACTGAATTCATTAACCGGCCAACCATAGTTAACAGAAGCTCCCGAGGCATTATAACTATAGGAAGTAATGCCTACATTACCTGGGGTGTAGTGTTGCACAAATACATTGATGCTGCGGCTGATACCCGAATCAGTATAGTAAGGATTAGAATAGTTAAAATTATAAATACTGGCATAATTACTATGATCGAAGGATAATCCAACATGTCTACCAGTACCAAACAAGTTATCTTCATTGACACTCGCACCATAAAGCAGACCATAAAGGTCTGAATAACCCGCTTGTATTTTGGCTGTTGCAGAAGACATTTCGCTGACTTGATAATCGAGGTCTACTTGATTGGGTTCTCCGGCAACAGCCACTGTTTGTACTTTTATATTTTGTAAATAACCCAAATTATTTAAACGTCGCTTTGATTCTTCAATATTGCTTAACGAATAAACACCATTTTCCATTTGGCGCATTTCGCGTCGTAATACATAATCTGCCGTTGCTGTGTTTCCTGAAAAGTTAATACGACGAACATAAATGCGTTGCCCTGGTTTTACCGTAAAGCCCAAGAACACTGTGTGAGCTTGATCGTCAATCTGGGGTTGAACAATAACCTGAGTAAAAGCATAGCCCTGATCGGCATAAAGATGTTGAATGTTGCGGTTGATTGCTAGTATTTTTTGCCGGGAAAAGACTTCGCCTTGATTTAGAGTAATTAGAGCTCGTGCTTGGTTATCTTTACCCAGCAGATTGCCGTCAAGAGCAAAGCCTTTTACATGATAAACGGGCCCTTCGATAATGTGGACGGTGATATAAACATATTTTTTGTCAGGGGTAAGAGCTGCTGTGTAAGAATCCACTTTAAAGCGCAGATAACCGCGATCAAAATAAAAACTTTGTAATGCTGCTAAATCGCTATCCAATTTCTCTTTGGCATAATCATTACCGTGCGTGATAAATGACCATAATTTCCAGGTGGACAAATTAAAATTTTTCAGTAACCGCTTTTCGCTAAATGCTCGGTTGCCAATGATTTGGATTTGTTTGACTTTGGCGACTTTTCCTTCATAAATGTTGATGTTAACGGATACTCGATTACGAGTTTCAGGAACGACATTTGTGGTGACAGTCGCGGTATAGCGACCCACACTATAATACTGTTGTTCAAGCCCTTTTTGGATTTCAGTCAAGCTGGAAGAATCATAAGGGTTACCTAAGGCAATCCCGAGACTTTTCAATGCTTCCATTAATTTATCAGTTTTAATTAATTTATTGCCGGTGATATGAATGGCGCCAATGGTTGCGCGCTCAACAACTTGGATCACGAGTGTATTACCTTGACGTCCTAAATTGACATCACTAAAAAATCCTGTGGCGTACAATGCTTGTAGTACTGTGCTCGCATCGGAAGGATTAAATTCCTGTCCAGCTTTGACCGGTACATAATTCAGCACCGTGTCTCGGCTGATATAACTCAACCCTTCAATTCGGATATTGCTGACGATAAACGCTAGTGCTTGTGTTAAGGGTAAAGCTAAGGTGGCCGATAAAACCGCAACTAATAGCCGCTTAAACATTGTCATAGTTATAAATTATCCTAACTTTCATAATATTTATAAAACAAGAGGGCTAAGTATACCCTAGCTCAGATATTTCACAAACAGAGCTTGTCCGGGAGCGGCAGAGTTTACGTATAAAATTTTTAACCGTCAATGTTGTATCAACACTTGCCTCTTGCTGAGCCCACTTTTGGCGACACGCGATGAATACATCCTTGTATGCTCGACGATTTCATCCCTGAAATCGGGTCGCCAAAAGTGGGCTCAGCAAGAGGCA
>JBAUEV010000149.1:0-4030 GCA_049678805.1 Gammaproteobacteria bacterium | reverse complement strand
ACCTTGATCCAGACGGTCGTTAAAACCTATTGCTTCACGGTGGCCTACGCCCGTGCCTCTGGTTGGTAACAGCCAGAGGCTTTTCTCTCCAGCATTTTATACCACAACTTAAACTTACAATTGCTTCAGTCGCTTCGCTCCTTCGTAATGACGGACTCGGGCATCAACGAATTACTTAACCTTTACAATTGCAAGGGAGCGTAGTGGTCTTCTTTTTGAAGCTCACTTAATAGGTATAACAAACTGATCTCGTTTTCCTTGTTCCCCCACCCAAGTGGCAATGAATTTGGCGCCTTTGGACCGGCTTTGGTTTCGTGAACTACGCCTGCTTGGATCTGAAAACTCTTCTATATTGTTGTGTGTAATGGGTATAGATCATGGAAGATTAGTATTAATCTTGTTTATTTTAACGTTACGTTTCATAATCGCATTCATATAAAAAACGGGAGTTTAAAATGGCCGCCTTATCTTCATCTACACGTTGGTTAAGCTTAGTAATCGTGGTTGCAGTGCTCGCATTATTATTCGGTCTATGGACACGCCATAATCTAGGTCCAACCAATAATCAACCCACTTTAAGCTTGAGCAACGGTACGGTTTTGCTGCAGCCACGTTTAATCAACGAATTCACCTTAACCGATATGAACGGACAGCCATTTACCCGCGATCGCTTACACGGCCATTGGAGTTTAATTTTTTTCGGCTTCACTCGTTGCCCAGAACTTTGCCCAACAACATTATCTACTTTGAATCAAATGTATCAGCAACTGCAAACCGATCATCAAGACCCTTTACCACACATTATTTTTATTTCGGTAGATACACAGCGTGATACACCCCAACAAATTAAACAATATATCACTGGTTTTAATCCTGAATTTTTCGGCGCCACTGGCACTACAGAACAATTGGAACAACTGACTCAACAATTTTCAGTGATGTATGCCAAAGTAATGCAACAAAATGTCAGTAACCAAAATGCAACACAAGAAGATTACACCATTGACCACAGTGGCACCTTATTGCTTGTTGATCCCAATGGGCAATTATTAGCAATATTTTCCACACCACATGAAGCCAAGGCATTAGCACAAAGTTTTGAAAAAATTGTTAGCACCTATCAACCGCGTTATGTGGAACATGCACACCAACCCACTGCTCAAGATATTAAGGGCAATCCAATAAATCTTGCGGATTATCGCGGGAAATGGGTACTTATTAATTATTGGGCAACATGGTGCCACCCTTGCTTGCAGGAATTACCTGAATTAAATCAGTTTTATCATCATTACTCCGACAAAGTAGCTGTGCTTGGAGTCAGTTTCGATCAATTGCCTGCATCCAAAATTCAGCAATTAGCTCAACGTTTTGCACTTAATTTTCCGTTATTATCCTCTTTTCCGATAAGTGCCTTGGGCGTAGAAAACATTAGTGCCTTACCGATTACTTTTTTGATAGCTCCCGATGGCCATTTGCAAGAAACATTACATGGCCCCCAAACCCAAGCGAGTTTAGCAAAAGCAATTGGGATGCTATGAACGTTGCGTGTTGATTTTTTAACGCCAAGATTTTTGCAACGCATTAAGCAACTCAGTCCTCGACATGAATTATTAGCTCGTGCCATTGGATTAAAAGCTAAAACTACCACCTGGCGAGTGCTCGATGCTACTGCTGGACTCGGGCAAGATGGCGTATTGCTCGCCTTACTCGGTTGCGAAGTAACCTTAATTGAACGTTCACCGACCATTGCTGCATTGTTGCAAGAAGGTTTACAACGCGCGCAAAGTGATGAACGATTTGCTCATTTAGCGATTCAATTATTGGTAAGCGATGCTATTCCTTATTTACAAGCGCTTACTCCGGATGTTTTTCCCGACGTTATTTATCTTGATCCTATGTATCCGCCCCGCCATAAAACGGCACTCGCCAGCAAAGAAATGCGTTATTTACGTACAGTGGTAGGTGAAGATAAAGATGCAACAGAGTTGTTTACTCTAGCTTTAACACGGGCCCGGTATCGTGTAGTTGTCAAGCGCGCGGATCATGCGCAGTGTATTACCCAACGATTGCCTGATTGGCAATTACATGGCAAAACTGTGCGGTTTGATGTTTATAGGCCGGTAATAGCTCTCAACCCTCTTGTTTCCTCCCTTCTGCAATAATGGTTTAGCTTTCTCTACATGATTCCCTCCCCCTTGCAGGGGGAGGAAACAAGGAAGCTGCGTTTTTGCTACAAGCTTTTTTCCTGTTTCTCATTAGCTGGTTTTGGGAAAATAACCGTTACTTCTAAGCCTTTTCCATTTTCAGGGGTTCCAAGAGACAGCTGAGCGTTATGTACCTCTGCCACTTGTTGCACAATACCAAGACCTAGTCCACTGCCAGTTGCTCGACTGCCAAGTATGCGAAAGAAACGCTCGAATACACGTTCGCGCAGTTCTTCCGGAATGCCTGGACCATTATCAATGACCTTAACGACTATCCCTTGCAATTGTTCGTGAATGACAACTTTGACAAAGCTGCCTGGAGGTGTGTAATGGATAGCATTATGTACCAAATTACGCAGCAAAATACTGATGGCGACAGGGCTTCCTTTAATCATAACCGGAGTGTCAGGTGCAACAAGTTCGATATCAGTGTCTTTTTTAAGGGCTTCCGGTACCAAATCGGCAATGACATCAGTTGCCTGTTTGACAAGATTCACCGGAGTAAGCTCGGTATCCAATGCTTCAGGAACCATACGGCTTAAAATCAAAAGCTGGTGTACAACATGAGTGCTGCGATCTACGCCTACAATCACTTTTTCCAACGCGGCTTTTCTTTCTTCATTGTTTGTTGCTTTTAAAGCAACCTGTGCTTGGGTTTTGAGACCGGCAAGGGGGGTACGCAATTCATGTGCAGCATCCGCAGCAAAGCGTTTTTCTCGATCAAAAGCATTGTGCAAGCGGATAAATAAGTGATTGAGTTCGTCTACTAAGGGTTTAATTTCTGAAGGTACTTCATGTAAAGAAACGGGTTCAAGGTAAGTCGGTGCACGGTGTTTAACTTCACTGGCCACTTTGCGAATACTTTCAAGTCCTCGCCCGACAATAAGCCATATTAATAAACCCAATGCTGGATAAGTGAGCAACATGATAATAATAGAATCTCGGATAATTCGGCCTTCGAGTTCTTCACGAAAATCGTAGCGTTGCGCAATTGCGACCGTCAATCCTGTTTGTGGATCATGACTGGTAAGAATACGCCAAGGTTGACCTTTTATCCTTTGTTTAGTGAAACCAATCTGGGTATTAGAAAGTGGTATCTCAGGCGTGTGGAAGGAATGCAAAATCACTTGTCCTTGCTTGTTCCAAACTTGAAACTGTATATTTTGGTAAAGCGCCTCAAAAGCATGCTGCTGGTCACTCTTACCTAAATCATTGAGTGAGGGAGGATGATTGATATGGGCTTGAATGGTATCTAATTCGTACTGCTGAGGATTACTGCTTAAAAATGCCTGAATGTTATGTGCTCCCATTAACAGTTGCAGGTCGAGATGACTTTGTAAATCACGATGCTCCAAAAAGAGGTTGCCAATGATGGCAAACGAAGTAACTAACGTAGCACTGAGTAATAAATTAATAAGCAGGAAGGTACGAATCGAAGGCGTCATTACATTATTGTCCAACCATGTAGCCTATTCCTCGAATGGTGCGGATAAAATCGCTACCAAATTTTTTCCGTAAATTATGAATATGCACTTCAAGTGCATTGCTATCTACATCTCCCCAACCGTAAAGCGATTGAGTAAGTTGTTCACGGGATAGGACCCTCCCTGTATTCTCGAGAAATTTTTGTAATAGTGCAAACTCACGTCGTGACAGACTAACCGGTTCATTATTTTTAGTGACAGTGTGCGCTGCGGGATCCAATACCACATCTTCATAGGTGAGTGAGGATTCAGCGCGACCTGTGGAGCGTCGTTGTAAGGAGCGAATTCGAGCGGAAAGTTCACCTATATTAAAAGGTTTTACCAGATAATCGTCAGCGCCTG
>JBAUEV010000148.1:0-4657 GCA_049678805.1 Gammaproteobacteria bacterium | reverse complement strand
GTAGAACAATTGGCAGATGCGGCGCAATTGGCTTCATTGGCGGATGAAACGCCAGAAGGACGTAGCATTGTTATTTTAGCAAAAGAAAAATATGGGTTACGTGGCCGCGAGCTTGGTGAATTAAACGCGACTTTTATTCCATTTACTGCACAAACGCGTATCAGTGGTGCTAATTTGGCTGGCCGACAAGTGCGTAAAGGCGCCGTAGAATCCATTACAGCGTATGTCAAAAAGATGGGGGGAACTTTTCCAGCTTCTCTGCAAAAAAGCATAGAAGTGATTGCCCGCCAAGGTGGTACACCGCTACTAGTAGCTGAAGGCGCGACTGTATTAGGTGTCATTTATCTCAAAGATATTGTCAAAGGTGGTATTAGCGAACGATTTGCGCAATTACGAAAAATGGGTATTCGTACCATCATGGTAACAGGTGATAATCCTCTCACTGCCGCTGCTATTGCTGCTGAATCCGGTGTAGACGATTTTCTGGCGAGTGCCAAACCCGAAGATAAACTTATCTTAATTCGCCGCTTGCAAGCAGAAGGTCATTTAGTAGCAATGACGGGGGATGGCACCAATGATGCACCGGCACTTGCACAAGCTGACGTCGCAGTAGCAATGAACACGGGTACTCAAGCTGCAAAAGAAGCGGGTAATCTTGTGGATTTAGATTCCAATCCAACCAAACTGATTGAGGTGGTCGAAATAGGTAAGCAATTATTAATGACTCGTGGGGCATTAACTACTTTTAGTATTGCTAATGATATTGCCAAATATTTTGCTATTTTGCCGGCAGCATTTTCTAGTACCTATCCTGCGCTGAACGCATTAAACATTATGCAACTTGCAACACCACAAAGTGCAATTTTATCAGCTGTTATTTTTAATGCCTTGATTATTGTGTTGCTTATTCCATTAGCTTTGCGAGGTGTAAGATATCGTCGGGTATCAGCAGCGTATTTATTACGCATCAACGTTGTTATTTATGGCCTTGGTGGGTTATTGGTGCCTTTTATTGGCATCAAATTAATTGATTTGTTGTTATCCGGATTAAGATTGATTAGTTAGTACCAATGTAATAGCTCAGTCCCCTTGTTTCCTCCCCCTGCAAGGGGGTTGAGCTATTACGTACCAATGATCGAGAGAAATTTATGTTAACGGAAGCCATCAAACAATTAAAAACTTCTATCCTGTTGTTAGTGTTATTTTCTATTTTAACAGGATTGATTTATCCCGCAGTTGTTACTGGCCTAGCACAGCTTTTATTTGCTAAGCAAGCTAACGGTAGTTTAATTCAACAGGATAATAAAGTAATCGGCTCAAAACTAATTGGCCAATATTTCAATACACCTGATTATTTTTGGGGACGTCCTTCTGCAACCACCTCTTTTCCCTACAATGCTATTGCCTCAGCAGGCTCTAATCTTGGCCCCACCAATCCTGATCTAATAACCACCGTAAAAAATCGGATTTCTATTCTTCATAAACTCGATTCACAAAATCAACTTCCAATACCTGTTGATTTAGTAACCGCTTCCGCAAGTGGTTTAGACCCTGAAATCAGCCCATTGGCTGCTTTTTATCAAGTATCACGTGTTGCAAAGGCGCGAAATTTACCAGAAAATCAAGTAATAGCATTAATTCAGCACTCAATAAAAAAACGCTTTTTATGGATTTTAGGCGAGCCTCGAGTAAATGTTTTACAATTAAATCTAGCCCTCGATAACCTGACAAGGAAGAAATGATGGCAGAGCAACGCCCCACCCCAGAACAACTTCTGCACCGTGCCCAAGAAGAAGAACGGAAACAGCAACGCGGAAAACTTAAAATCTATTTGGGCGCAGCTCCAGGCGTGGGAAAAACATATGCAATGCTACAAGATGCGCTCGGGCAACGTGCCGAAGGGTTAGATGTTGTTGTAGGAGTTGTAGAAACGCATGGTCGGCAAGAAATTGCTGCCATGCTCAAAAATTTAGAAATTTTATCGCCCACAACGTTTGACTATCGTGGCAAACAACTATCTGAATTTGACCTCGATGCAGCACTAAAGCGTAATCCGGGTTTAATTTTGATTGATGAAATGGCACATACCAATGCACCGGGTGCGCGTCATGACAAACGTTGGCAAGATATTGAAGAAATTTTAAATAATGGCATTGATGTCCATACCACGTTGAATGTGCAACACGTCGAAAGTCTTAATGATGTTGTGGCACAAATCATCGGTATCCGTGTCAAAGAAACTGTTCCTGATTCAACTTTAGAATTAGCTGATACAATTGAACTGGTTGATCTGCCACCGGAAGAACTTTTAGTACGTTTACAAGAAGGTAAAGTCTATATTCCGGAACAAGTAGGTTTAGCTAAAGAAAATTTTTTTCGTAAAGGTAATCTGATCGCATTACGCGATTTAGCCTTGCGTGTTACTGCTGAATGTGTTGAAACACAAGTGCTTTTGTATCGGCATGGTGAGGGCATTCAACGAATTTGGCCAACCAAAGAAAGACTATTGGTTTGTGTAGGGCCTGGCTCAAAATCCGCTAAAGTAATTCGAGCTGCAAAACGAATGGCAACTGGCTTGCAAGCGGAATGGATAGCGGTACATGTGGAAGCACCGCGGTTACGTTTATCGCAAGCAGAGCATAACCAAGTCATAGAGAATTTAAGGTTAGCGGCATTATTAGGCGCGGAAACACGCATTTTACATGGGCGTGATTTAGTTAAAGAAATTATTAATTTTGCTCACGAATGGAATATTACCAAAATTATTATTGGCAAGCAAATTCGTCCGCGGTGGAAAGAGCTTTTATTTAGAAATTTGCCCGATGAATTGGTTAGATATAGCAAGGAAATTGATGTTTATATTATTACTGGTGATGCCACTGAAGCTAAACCACCCGTACTCACTCCCATTAAGCGGCGAATTCCTTGGAAAATTTACGGTATTTCAACCGGCATTGTTGCGTTAGCCACCCTCATTGATTTTTTGCTTTATTCTCATGTGGGCCTTAGCAACTTAATTATGGTGTATCTGTTAGGCGTAACAGTGGTGGCTTTATTCGGTCGCTTGGGACCTTCGCTCTTAGCGTCAATTCTCAGTGTTTTAGCATATGATTTTTTCTTTGTGCCACCGCGTTTTAGTTTTTTGGTCACTGAAACACAATATTTTATTACTTTGATTGTGATGTTTTTAGTCACACAAATTATCAGCTATCTCACTATTTTGTTGCGTCGTCAAATTGAAGGCATGCGTCGTACTGAACGTCGCATTGCAGCTTTACATACTTTAAGTCGGCAACTCGCTAGCACGCGTGGTATTGATAGATTATTAGACATAGTCGTGCACTTTATTGCCGATGTTTTTGATAGCGATGTAATGGTGCTGCTGCCTGAAGAGGGCCAATTAATGGTTTATGCACGGTACAAAACTGATATTGTGTTAGATGATAAAGAGTTAAGCGTTGCACAATGGGTTTATGAAGTAGGGCAGATGGCTGGATTAGGAACAGACATACTTCCTATTTCCGATGCCATTTACGTGCCCCTACTGGCCTCAAAAGGGCCAGTGGGGGTATTAAGAGTGTGTCCTTTTCAGCGCCAACGTGTATTAACACCTGAACAAATGCATCTGCTAGAAGTTTGTGCATACCAAATTGGTTTGGCACTGGAGGTGGAAGAGGGCCAAAATTAACCCATTTTCTGATAGGTATCAGATCCAACGATATTTGAATTCCAATTTTTACCTCTAGGGTCTTCGGCTTGGTTGGCATCTAACCAAATAGTATGCAAGCTGTTTTTGTTGTCTGTTAAATTACCCACCATTGCCACAACTTGCTTACAATGAGGAAAATTAACTGTTATCGCAACTGCATTGCCATTAAAAAAACCTGCCAATGGCATGGGAATTCCCACATCTTGTGGGCAATTACCAACGGCAGTAGTAAATGTGCCTGTTAAAGTCCCTGTATTTCTGCTATTAGCATGCCATGCAAGCGTCATCGTTGAACCGCGTTGGTTTTTATACGTTTCTGATGATGAGTCAGTAGCTGCATTAGCACAGTAACCAATGTTTGCTAAACAAAGCGTCGAACCTATTATCAATTTCATTATTCGCTTCATATTATTGTCTCCTTAAATTTTAAATCCAATACACAAAAATAAATAATCCTAACCACACCACGTCTACAAAGTGCCAATACCAAGAGACGGCGACAAACGCAAAGTGGTTGTGGGGGGTAAAATCGCGTTTGAGAATGCGATAAAAAATCACGCTCAGCATAATGGTGCCCAAGGTGACATGCATGGCATGAAAACCAGTGAGCATAAAAAATGTCGTGCCATAAATACCAGAAGAGAGTTTTAAACCCTTTTCTGTATAGGCGATGCCATATTCGTGTGCCTGCATGCACAAAAAGGTAATGCCCAATATAATGGTAAGTGCTTGGCCTATCACCAGTTGTAAATGATTTTTACGTACCAAACCCCAATGTGCAATAGTAATCGTTACGCCGCTACTGAGTAAAATTAAAGTATTTAACGCCGGAATTCCCCAGGTATCCATAATGCTACTAGGACCAACAAAAGTTTGTGGATTGGGGTTGGCAAATACCGGCCAATTGCCCTCAAAATTTGGCCATAATAAATAATGTGTCATTTGTCC
>JBAUEV010000147.1:0-8014 GCA_049678805.1 Gammaproteobacteria bacterium | reverse complement strand
GTGGTACATGTGCCAGGTGCCGTGGAAATTCCGGTTACGGCACAACAGTTAGCAAATACTGGAAATTATGACGCCATTATTTGTTTAGGTGCAGTGATTCGAGGAGAAACAGATCATTACGAATATGTTTGTCACCAAGTCAGTGATGGCTGTCAGCGTGTGGCATTAGATCATCATTTACCAGTGATCTTCGGCATATTGACCACTGATACAGTAGAGCAAGCACTTGCACGTGCGGGTGGTAGTCACGGTCACAAAGGCCGCGAATCAGCGGATGCAGCACTGGCAATGGTCGCGATCATGCAACAATTACATGAACGAGCATAATTCAATGTGGCAAACGATAACGCAATGTTTCAAGCGCTATTTTTCCGATCCGGAAGCGATAGCATTACTTTTCACGCTCTTAGGAATTATAGTTTTCCTATTATTATTTGGTCGTATGCTCGCTCCGGTGATTATTAGCCTTGTTATTGCCTATTTGTTGGATGGTATAGTTAAACGCTTAGAACGTTGGAAGTGTCCACATTTACTAGCTGTGAGCATAGTATGCCTACTGTTTATTGGCGCAGTTTTAATCGCATTTATATGGTTATTGCCTCTCCTATGGCAACAATTGTCCAATTTTTTTAACGAATTACCTAATATTTTGGGGCGTAGCCAATTATTACTGACCACCCTACCCCAACGTTATCCTGAATTTATTTCTCAAAATCAAATCACACATGTTATTACTCTACTCAAATCAGAATCGGGCAGCATTGGTAAAGTGGTGTTGTCTTATTCATTGGCATCTATTCCTAGCTTAATTGAATTCTTTATTTATTTTGTATTAGTGCCATTATTGGTATTCTTTTTCTTAAAAGACAAAGATACTATTTTGCATTGGTTTATGGGATTTTTGCCTAAACGACGTCGTGCAATCACGCAAATTTGGCATGATGTTAATGCTCAAACGGGCAATTATATACGTGGCCGATTAATAGAAATGGTTTTAGTAGGTATAGTATTTGTTATCACTTTTGAAGTGTTTGGTTTGAATTATGCTGTATTGTTATCCGTTATTGCTGCTGTTTCCGTCATTATTCCGTATGTCGGGGCGATAGTTGCCACCATCCCGATTGTAGTTGTGGCTTTTACTCAATGGGGATGGAGTGCTCAATTTGCTTATTTGCTTATCGCCTATACCGTTATTTCCATAGTAGATTCCAACATTTTGGTACCGTTACTATTTTCTGAAACCATGAGTTTGCATCCGGTGGCAATTATTGTGGCCGTTATTGTATTTGGGAAAATATGGGGATTTTGGGGAATTTTCTTTGCCATTCCATTGGCCACTGTAGTTAAGGCTATTATGGAAGCATGGCCACAATATCGTGTTGAGTATCCTGAGACTAAAGTAGTTTGATGCTAGCAAGAGACTATTTTGAAAATTCTAGCGATTGAGACTTCTAGTGATGCTTGTTCCGCTGCGCTTTGGCACGATGGCCAGAACGAAGAACAATATCGTCTTGCCCCGATGCAGCATACTGAATTACTGCTGCCCATGATAGAAGCATTGTTATCGGCGGCCAAAATATCACTCACGCAATTAGATGCTTTAGCTTTTGGTTGTGGGCCAGGAAGTTTTACCGGTTTGCGAATTGCTGCCTCAGTTGTACAAGCATTAGGATTTACTCTGAATTTACCAGTAGTGCCTGTCTCTACTTTGCAGACGACTGCACAAGGTGCTTATCGTGAATGGGGTGCAAAAAATATTTTGGTCGCTTTCGATGCGCGCCGTGGAGAGATCTATTGGGGAGTTTATCGTTTAATGGATGGTTTTATGCAAGCAGTAATTCCCGATCACTTATCAGCAGCTTCACAAATCCCGGTAATAGATGAAACAGTATTATGGTTAGGGGTAGGCGACGCGTGGGAAATTTATGCTGATCTTTCGCCTGCTTTGGCAGAAAAATTATCTCAGATTGAGGCGAATTTTAAACCCCATGCACGGGATGTAGCGGAACTAGCAAAAACACTTTTTGCCGCAGGGAAATACGTCACGGCCGAGCATGCCTTACCCGTTTATTTACGAGATGCCAATTTGTGGAAAAAATCATAACAGCTCAGCTCTCTTGTTTCCTCCCCCTGCAAGGCTAATCTATGTTTACATTTGCCCCCCGCGTCTACGTGCCGCTTGCTCCTCGCTCCTTACTGCCTACATGCCGCTCGCTCCTTACTGCCTACGTGCCGCTCGCTCCTTACTGCTTACGTGCCGCTCGCTCCTTACTGCCTACGTGCCGCGGCTTGTCCGCGGCATCCAAGAGATTTACCTTCACAGTAGATGCCGCAAACAAGTCTCAGCATGTGGGCAGTCTGATGATTAAAATCAGCAAAGGAATTAATAATTTTGTTAAGCGTAATAAATTTGGCTTTTTTTAGCTGCTTTGGTAATTTTTCACCTCTCTGTATTTAGAGTCTTAAACAGCATCTCCACGGCATTCTTATCCAACGATTTTACTAAGATGGGAAAGAAAAATTCTTATCATCTATAGAGACTTGCTTTGTCAAGTACGCTGATGGTAGTGTGTTATTTTATTAGGGTCCTTTTGCTTAGAAAATTAGGGTTGGGCATGAAACGCATAACGTTGCCCTTTGGAGTTAATCTTCACGAAAAGGAATTTTCCTATGAGACTGAAAAAACTGTTTCTTAGTGTAGTTTGTTGTTTAGTACCCTTGGTTGCTTTTGCTGCTGATAATAATAATGCCGTTCGTACTCTGGCCACTAAAGGTACGGTGGCACTTACTTTTGATGATGGTCCTACAGAAGTTTACACCCCACAGATTTTGGCGATTTTAAAAAAAAATAATATAAAAGCGACTTTTTTCATGGTAGGGATGAATGCTAAAAACCATCCAGACATCGTAAAACAAGTGCTCGCTGACGGTCACGCAATTAATAGCCATTCTCTTACCCATCCCATGCTGACTAAATTAGATAATGCTCGGTTATATAAAGAAGTTCACGAACCTCAAGTTATTATTTACGATATCATTGGCAAAAAACCACTGTGTCTGCGTTATCCTTATGGCGCATCGAATCAACATGTCAGAGATGTGATTCGAAAAGAGGGTGTAGTGCCAGTGCCCATGGGCTTTAATTCATTTGACTATGACCGACCTGGAATTGAAAAAATAGTTTCTTGGGTATTGAAAAATGCCCATTCTGGCCAAGTTATTTTACTGCATGATGGTTTTAATAAACGGGAACAAACGGTCGCAGCTTTGCCAGAAATTATCGAGGGCATTAAGAAAAAAGGCTTAGGATTTAGTCAAATCTGTGCTTCTGGACAACCCTCTGTTACTGCTAAAGATCAACCAGCAGAGCCAGCTAAAAAATTGGATTAACGCGTGCAGATATTTAAAATGTGTGCGCTGTTATCACTCTAACAGCGCCACCAAAACAACAATTAAAACCCAATGGAAATATTATTATGAAGAATGATGGTTTTTTTCCTCAAGCGACTGAACAGCAACAAAAAACGATAACAAAAAAAATCAATGAATTTTATAAAACCGGAATGATGATATACAAAAAAGCTTTAGAACTGAAGCGAGAAGAGGAGAAGCTATCTGAATATAGTTATGGGGAAGAGGAGTTAGCTGCCTTATTGCGTGAGAGCGTAGTATTTTTGAATAAATTAGGAACGGAAAAAATAAACAAGGCTGCCGAAAACAAATACGTAGCTGCCATAACGTATTTAAAGGAAATGATGATTTCTCCAAAAGCATCTGCACAAATAACGGCCGATGAACTCTATAAAGATGGGTTAGAGGCATACGAAAAAGCACAAAAATTAGATGATGAAGGACACAGATTCTTTAATTGCATGAAAGATGAAGGGTTGGCAAGAATATTAATAGAGGACGCGAAACTTTTGGGTGAATTAGGACAGGAAAAATTAAAAGAAGCCGCCGAAAAAGGTAGCGAAGGTGCAATAACTTATTTAAATGAATTAAATGCAAAAGATCAATTGCCCTCCTCTTCTTGCAGCATTTTATAAGCAGAGTAGCCTTGATGTAGCATTAGCAGATTTAAGCCTACGTAATAGCTCACTCCCTTCTCCATCTACGTACCACGCTTTATGCGCGGTATCCAGTTTTTTCGTCATTGCGAGGAGCGAAGCGACGCGGCAATCCACGTTTTGAAGATAGATTGCTTCGGCCAAAAAATGGCCCCGCAATGACGGCTTTTTTTTATTGGTTTTCTGGATGCTGCGAACAAGTCGGCGTTGTTGCATATTGCTTATAAATTAAGGTCGTTGGGTAAGAATGCCGTGTGGGTGTCGTTGGAAGACCGTAGAATACAGGGATGTATTCTCCGACCGCAGGATGCAGTTTTGTCTGAAAACGACACTTACACGGCATTCTAAAAATAAGAAATATACAACAACGCCGACTTGTTCGCGGGATCCAGGATTTCCGTCATCGCGAGAGAGCGTAGCGACTGGAGCAATTCAGAAATATAGTTTGAAAACCTGGATTGCTTCCCCCATCGATGGTGCTCGGGGTTGCAATGGCGGATGGACCCCGCGGTCGGTGCCGCGGGGATTCGAGTATTTTTGCCGTCAATGCCGCGGGGTTTCAAGTACGGCACCTGAAGGACAAAGTCTGCAACAACGCCGAACAAGTCGCGGTACGTAGGCTGGGGCCTAGCTATTATTATTACAAAGCCACTTACTAATTTATTGGTTTTTAACATTTACATTAGAAATAATGTCATCACACATTTTTTTAAATTCCTCAATTGTATTCTTTTCGCTGTCATTAACAGTAATGTTTGTGAGCTGTTCTATCAATTGCACTACTTTTTGTTTTACTAAAGTCGAGTCGTTACCGGAAATTTTAGTTAAAATACTCCCCGCTTCGCCAATTTTTTCTAGCCGATAATGATATTGTTCAGCCAAGACCTTAGAGTGTTGCATGAAGCTATTAAGAATTTTATTCGCCTTATTAAATTCAAGAGTTTTTTTAATATTTTCTAGCTCTTCTATTATATTCTTAACCTGAAGAAGAAGTATATCAGGATTTTCTTGCAGCTTGTCAGCAACCATGTGTGAAAAATTTCTTTCACTTTCATTGACAGCTAATTTTTCTAAGTCGGAGGCGATTTTTAAGCCGTCTTTTTTTAAATTAGGATTTTTTTGCCATTGGATAAGAATAAATTTAGCTAGCTTATCAAATTCTGGCCTTATGGTGTTACGTGGTTTCAGTGAGAAAAATCTAAAACTTTTAGGTGCTGTTTCTAATTCTGCTAACTTAATTTGTACGATGTCCATGAATTCATCCGCACGCACTGGCTCTACTTCTTTCTCATCCAACATTTTTTTAAATTGCTTAGCTGCTATAGGAAGTTTATGTTGCTTATTAGGAGCACCATTAAACGTTTCCTGTAAACTCTGTAATAGTATTTTCTTTTTCTCATTGTCATTAATACTGTAATAAGCTAGCGTAAAAAAGATGCGAGCCGTCTTATTATCACCCTGCTCAGCAATCATCTTTCCCAAAGTATCTAAACTGTAGGTATCCTTTTGTTTAGCAAGGAATTCAAGATCAAGTATTTTGTCTATGTTTTTAAAATTTTTATCTGTAAGCTTAAAATTTTTACCTGTTATCATTATAGGTATCAACTCGCTTGGCTTTAATCTTATGGCGCATGTGGCTTGACCTTACATTTTTAATGAAGGCACTAACACCTGCCACAAAAGCTGAATAAGAACCCCTGTAATTACCACTAAAAAAATCCAACGGACAAAACCACTGCCCTTTTTAATTGCTAATTTAGCGCCCACTAAATTACCCAACACGTTAAACGCCGCCATCGGGATAGCAAGCGAATAAAAGATTTTTTGAGCTGTTGCAAAAAATATTAGCGCCGCGGCATTTGCTGCAAGATTAGCTAATTTAGCAAAAGCAGAACCCTCCAAAAAATTATATCCAATTAAACCAACCAAAAAAAACATTAATAAACTACCCGTACCAGGACCAAAAAAACCATCGTAAAATCCTGTGCCAGCACCAATGGCAATAGAACATAATTGTAATGGCAAACCATTCAGTTTGCGCCTAGAAATTAAGCCAAAATCTTTGCGAATTAATGTATAAATACCCATGATTAATAGCAATACAAAAATAACCGGTTTCAAAACCTCATTCTGTAAGCTAGACACCACTTTGGCCCCGATGAAAGAGCCGATGAAAGCCGCGATTAAAGTGGGGGCAAATGAACGATAATCAATTTTTAAAGTGCGGGTATAATGAAAACTAGACATGGCAGTGCCGCAACATGAAGCAAGTTTATTGGTGCCCAATAAGCTAACAATAGATGCTTGTGGGAAAAGTATTAGTAATCCAGGAACTTGAATTAAACCGCCGCCCCCTGCAATAGCGTCTACCAAACCAGCCAAAAAAGCGACAGGACAAGCTAATAAAATAAGTGTTAAAGACACACATTACTCACATACGCGTTTGTTTTGCGAGGCTGGTAATTGTATCCCACGCTTTTTGTTCAATCAAATGCGGTGCCGCAATCCATGTACCTCCGACAGCCACCACATTTTTTAACGCAAGATAATCGTGCATGGTTTCAACGCTAATTCCCCCTGTTGGACAAAATTGAATATCAGGAAAAACTGGAGCGAGCGATTTTAGCATTGCTAAACCATTGCTGGCTTGAGCAGGAAAAAATTTAAGAGCATGAAATCCCATTTGCCTCGCTTGCAACATTTCGGATGGCGTAATAGTCGCTGGCAAATAAGGCAATCCAATTTCTTTAGCAGCTTTAGCCAATTCGGGGGTTAACCCTGGGCTAACCCCAAAACGCGCACCCGCCGCTTTAGCAGCTGCAAATTGTTGTGGTTCAAGCAAAGTCCCTGCGCCAGTAACCATTGCTGAAGATAAAGATTGGTTAATCATTTTGATTGCTTCTAAAGCCTCTGGGGTACGTAGTGTTATCTCCATTACATTAATGCCGCCGGCCAATAAAGCGCGGGCTAAAGGCAGTGCATATTCAGCTTTATCAATCGTTACCACCGGGATGACAGGGGTAAGGTGTAAAATTTCTATCATTTCCATCTTTGCATCCTTTGTCTGTTTACGGTTAAATGAACCACTATTTTGCAAAAAAGCGGGAGTGAATTATGACGCCCAATCAGCACCAATTTGCCGCTATCGGTGAATGTATGATCGAACTTTTTCATCTAGATGATAGCCATTTGTCAATGAGTTTTGCTGGTGATACTTATAATGTTACGTTGTATTTAGCACGTTATGCCCAGTTGTTACCATTGCACGTGGATTATGTAACAGCGCTGGGCGATGATCCTTATAGTAGCATGATGTTGGGTATTTGGCAGCAGGAAGGCATTGGTATTGAAAAAGTGCAACAGTTTGCTGGATTGCTCCCTGGGTTATATTTAATTCGTACCGATAAAAGCGGCGAACGGCATTTTTATTTTTATCGCTCGCAATCAGCAGCTAAGCGTTTGTTTTATGGGGCAGGGATTGAAAAAATCATTGCTGAATTGGTGCATTATCAATATCTTTATTTTTCTGGGATAACACTCGCTATTTTAGATGATCCTAGCCGTGAAAAGTTGTTCACTTTGCTACACAATGCGCGGCGGCAGGGTGCTACTATCATTTTTGATACCAATTATCGGCCAGCACTTTGGCAAAATCCTACTCAAGTTAAAGCAGTCATGCAACAAGCATTATCGTTGGTCGATATAGCTTTGGTTACCTTGGATGACGAGGAAAAACTATTTGGCGAAACTAATCCCCAAGCTTGCATTGCTCGATTACAAAGTTGGGGGGTAAACGAAATCGCGCTTAAATTAGGTGCGGCGGGTTGTATGGTAACGACCGGCCAAGGGCTGCAAACTGTTCCAGGGCTTCGGGTAGAAAAAGTGGTAGACACTACAGCGGCGGGTGATTCATTTAACGCAGCTTACATAGCCGCGCGGATCAAGGG
>JBAUEV010000146.1:0-10982 GCA_049678805.1 Gammaproteobacteria bacterium | reverse complement strand
ATAAAAAAGGGCATAAGCTTTACAAACAATTTACAGTATTTGAACGTGAACAACAATTAAATGATTTTAAAATAAAAATTAAAGATTCAGGTGAAAAAATGGAAGTCGTTAGAACTTCCGAAACCGTGGTTGAAAATAAAAAAATGATAATTCTTGAAAAATTAGTTTCTGAAATTAGCGCTAATAATAATGTTTTGAAAGATAAAAAATTAGATTATGCTAATTTAGTGGGTTTTTTGTTGACTGAACGTGATAAAGCTTATCAAAATCGTCCATTAATTTCACGTTTTTGGAGTGGAAAACCAAAATTAGTTGAAGACATTGATGCTGTTCTTAATATCTGTCAGTTAACCGAAGAGCAACGCACGTTTTATAAAGACACTTTCAACGCTCAGAATGAAAATCAAACAGCAAAAGAACATTGCAATATACCCACTTTACCCTTATAATAAGGTGAGAATGCCGCCCCACTCAGGCAATGCTTTTTCGCTTTCGATTTAGCCACCAAATGTAAAAGTATATATTTCAAGCCCAGGTGTGGTGGCTATTAACTCAAGCGTCCCTTCGGTGGCAGTGTTAAATGTCAACAAGGTATATAGTGTGTGATTTAACACCTCTATCTTACCATCAACGATATCTTTACTTTCCCCCATCATGATAGACTTGCCGTTCAATAATAGTTTTACTTTGATAGGGATACCAGTATTACTTCCCATCACGGCATAAACTTTTCCTGCAAAAAAATGAATCTTTATTGCGGCATTTGCTTGTGCCGAAACAATTTTTTCTGGCGTAATTATCCATGCACCCTGCAAAGCCCAGGCATTTTCTGCTAATGTTGCTGGATAAGTATAGTGTGCCGCTTGATTTCTTGTAACTGCTTCAGGACTGGAAAATTCATCTGCTCTTGCATACCCTAAATATGTTTCAGGTGTTTGCCGATAACTACCCGTTAATTCAGGATTAGTTTTTGTAATCGGCTCATTCACGCCTAATAAAAAACGAATATTACTTTCTGTAATATCATATTCACCTTCGCCAAAATGCTGATAAACCACGTTGCCGTTTTTATCAATCAAATAGTGCGCTGGCCAATAACGGTTATGGTAATTTTGCCAGGTCGTAAAATTGTTATCCTGTGCAACTGGATAATGAATCCCATATTTTTTAACAGCTTCCTGTAAATTATTAAAATCTCTTTCAAAATCAAATTCCGGACTATGCACACCAATAATAACTAAACCTTTGTTATGATATTTTTGATACCAATCATTTAAATAAGGGAGCGTACGTACACAATTGATGCAAGAATAAGCCCAGAAATCAATTAAAACGACTTTGCCTTTCAATTGTGCCAATTGCAATGGCTTAGAATTAATCCAAGCATTAATCCCAGCAATTTCAGGTGCCGGGTAAGAATTATCCAAACCATTTATAAGAGCCATATTATTAGTCACTGGAACATTTGTTGTATGAACATTGGGTACAGTCAAATTATCACCATAAATGATGAAAATTACGGATGCAATAATGATTGCACCTAATAGTTTACGTAACAGAATAGCTCTTTGCTTAAAGAAAATAAATTTATTTGTCAGCCATTTTCCAAACAATGCTATCGCAAGCATCGGTATAGCAGCACCAATCCCAAATGCCAGTAGTGTCAGAAAACTATCAAATGTTGTCTTTTGAATCACCGTTTGCACAATAACAGCTGCTAAAATAGGCCCAGCACAAGGCGTCCATACTAATCCCACGAGACTGCCAAATAACAAACCACTGATAAAACCATTTTTTTGCTGATTAAGTGTAGGTATTTTTGCACCCACATTAGCTAATTGTTGGGTGAATTGACTGAATACGTTGGTTAAGTAATCAGACATCATTGTGATGCCAAATAAAATAAGAATAATAAATGAAAAATCTCTAACCCAGTTCAAATTAATCCCGGTGATAAGTACTAACTTTCTTGAAAAGAAGGTAAATACTGAAAAGGTAATAATAAAACCAGCGATAATACCCAATGGGCGCCGCTTGCCACCCTCAATAGAGCCGGAAAGTATAATGGGCAAAATAGGCAGGATGCATGGGGAAATGATAAGTGCAAAACCTTCTATAAATGCAAGTCCAATGCTAATAAATTCAATCGTCATAGGTTTACTTATTCTTAATCAGTCACGTGCAAAATAATTTTTCCCTTTGCATGGCCGCTAGCACTACGCTCCTGCGCCTTCACCACTTCCTGCAATGGTAAAATAACATCAATCAATGGCTTAATCTCGCCCACATCAATCATTTGAGCCAATTCTTCTAGACGTAAACCATTGGGCTGAACAAACATATATACTCCCTGTTTGCCTTGTTGCTTAGCAATTTTTTCATCGGGTTGGCTAATGGTTGAAACCAATATTCCATTTGGCCTTAGGCATTGCCAAGATCGTGTTTGTGTTTCTCCACCAATAGTATCCAATACCACATCAACATCCCGAACAAGTGTGGCAAAATCTTGCATTCGGTAATCAATAACCTCATCCGCACCAAGTGATTTTACAAGTGGTATGGATTGATCTGAGGCAGTGGCAATAACATAAATATTCTTGCATTTCGCCAATTGCACTGCAAAACTGCCTACTCCACCTGCACCGGCATGGATAAGAACTCGCTGACCTTGATCTAACTTAGCTTCATCAAATAATGCCTGCCAAGCTGTTAATGCCGCTAATGGTACCGCCGCTGCCTCATCAAAGGACAACGACTCTGGTTTTTGAGCGGCTTCTTCTGCATTAAGCACCATAAATTCCGCATAAGCACCATCCTTATTAATATCAGGTCGAGAATAAATTGCATCGCCTACTGCAAACCGAGTTACATCTTGCCCTAATTTTTCAACAACGCCCGCCACATCCCAACCTAAAATAAGGGGTAATTGGTGTTTGAGGTAATCTTTTAAATATCCTTCACGAATCTTCCAATCAACTGGATTTACACCAGCCGCCTTTATACGTACTAAAATTTCCCCCGCTTTGGGGCTTGGAATGGGCGCGCTTTCGAGCTTTAATACCTCTGGGCCGCCGTAAGTATGGATTCTAACCGCTTTCATTAAACCTCCTTGTAAATAACAGCAAATTGCTAAGTAAAATAATGCAGGCAGTAATTGTGCAGCTTATTATTAGCACCATAACCAGCCGTTTTCCAAAAACCAATTAAGCTAACCACAGTTTAATTTGTCGGATAAAATCTATAAAAATTCAGCTATGGCGATATTTCGAGCTGATTAATAACTGGTTAGCTAACTTTAATCAATCAATGAAATCAAGGGTCTAGGCATTGAGTCTACTATAATCGGGCTGCATAAATCATTAACAAAAGCGATATTGCCAATAGTACTTGGTTAAAAAATGACCGAAACTATTTGTTATTAGTTGCTATAGTTTAATTGCTGTATGACTTAGGTTTCGTTCAAAGGAGATGTAGTTTTTTTATCCAACATCAGTATTGGACGATTTTTAAAATTTAATGCAATGGAGATGCGTACCATGAATAAGGACAACTTTAATTCAAATCCCAAACAACAAAATAACCCAAACAACCCAAATAATGCTCGTCAACCCAATGATCCTCAAGCTAGACAAAATAATCCAAATAATCCTCATCAACAACGCGACAATAATTTTGATGCTCAGCAATTCAATTTCCCCGCATTCCAAAAAGATATTCAAAATTTCATTCAACAACAAAATGAATTTACTCAGCAACAAAAGGATGCTTTTGCAAGAAACTTCCAAAATCAAAGAGAGTATTTTCAGCAAAAAAGCCGCAACTGGTATGGGGACCACGCTTAACTCTCTCTACCTGCTATAAAGCCGCTGGCCGCTGTTTTTTATGCGGCCAGTTTTATTTTTAATCCTTGTGGCAGTAAGCACGGGTGTTCTCGAAACCCCGCGGCATCGACCGTGGCCTCCATTTACTTAATTATGTCAGGGTATAAATCTTGCCACTCCGAGTTCATTTTTTGAATCAGCGTTTTATCAAATGAGATGTTAATCCAATATACAACGTACCATTTTTCTGACTCGCGAGAATATATACATAACTTTCTTTCACTTGGGCCCACCTCAATCTATGTGGAATATAATGGACCCCGCGGTCGGTGCCGCGGGGTTTCGAGTATTTTTGCGGTCGGTACCGCGGGGTTTCGAGTATTTTGCAGTCAATGCCGCGGGGATTCGAGTACGTCGCCTGAAGGACAAAGTCTGCAACAACGCTGCATCAAAGCTATATGATTCTAAACCTTTTAATAATGGGGGCTGGGTTATCACTTATCTTAAGAATAATGGGTATATATTGAATTAAGTACATGATGTAAAATAAGGACTTAAATTTGCTATACGCAAGGATTGCATAAATTAATGCACCCTCTTAAACGCAATTTACAATTTTTGGTTGCCATTACGCTACTTGGCGCGGGGTTGACCGGTTGTATGGTAGGCCCAGACTTTCATTCACCCTCACCGCCCAATACCAAAACTTATACCAGACCGCCCTTGCCCACAAAAACCGTCAATATTTCCAAAGCAGGTAAAGCCGGCGCAGCACAATATTTTGTTAATGGCCAAGATATTCCAGCCGCGTGGTGGTTTATGTTCCATTCACAGGCACTCAACGACTTAATCTGCCAAGGATTAGATAATAGCCCTAATCTAGCAGCTGCTGAGGCTGCATTACGCGAAGCACAAGAAAACGTGACTGCTCAGATAGGCGCATCACTCTTCCCTAACATAACTTTTCAACCCTCTGCCGAGCGGCAACGCTTTTCTGGTGCTGCTTTTGGAGTTAATAGCCCTCCAACCACTTTCAATTTATATAACGTTCCTTTCAATGTTTCTTATACATTAGATGTTTTTGGCGGAGCACGTCGCCAAATTGAATCTTTACGTGCCCAAGTAGACTATGCTCGCTTTGAATGGGAAGCCGCTTATCTCACTTTGACAGCAAATACCGTCACCACAGCCGTTACGGTCGCTTCATTGCAAAGACAAATTCAAGCAACGCAACAACTTATTCAATTGCAAGAAAATCAACTTAAGATTGTCAAACAACAATTTGAATTAGGTGGCGCATCAATGGCCGATGTATTGACGCAAGAAAGTCAGCTCGCGCAAACACGCACATTATTACCACCTCTTGAAAAAAGCTTAGCTCAATCGCGGCATGCACTAGCTGTATTAGTAGGTGCTTTACCAAGTGAAATCCAGTTGCCAACAATTGATCTTGATAAATTGTATTTACCCACTCATTTACCTGTTACCCTTCCCTCATCGCTGGTCCAACAGCGCCCTGACATACGCGAATCAGAAGCATTGTTGCATGCTGCAAGCGCACAAATCGGTGTTGCTACGGCAAATTTATTGCCACAAATTACCATTACTGGCAGTTACGGCTGGGAAAGTGAAACGCTAAACAATTTATTTACGTATAATGCTAATTTATGGAGTTATACTGGACAGTTAACTCAACCGATATTTAATGGAGGTTCGCTACGTGCTAAACGACGAGCAGCTATTGCTGCTTACGATCAAGCGGCTGCACAATATCGACAGACCGTGCTGCAGGCTTTTCAAAATGTAGCTGATTCTTTACGCGCCATTGAAATGGATGCAAAAGCATTTAAAGCTCAAAAACAAGCAGAAGTAGCAGCATTTAACACGTTGCGACTTACTCAGCAACAGTTTCGCTTAGGCGGGGTGAGTTATCTTTCTTTATTGACCGCTGCCGAACAGTATCAGCAGGCATTAATTGCTCGCATTCGAACGCAAGCAGCACGTTATACCGATACTGCAGCATTGTTCCAAGCATTAGGCGGTGGTTGGTGGAATCGGGAGCTGTTAGAGTCGTAGGCACATGGAGATGGGTTGAGTGAAAAAACCGATGTTAATCATGCTCATCAGCGTTGGCATATTATTTGCAGCCATTTTTAGCTTCCATGCCTTCCAAAAAATCATGATTAGACGCCAAATGGCACATAACCAAGCACCTGCTATTACCGTCTCCGCCATGAAAGTCAAATACTCCTGGTGGCAACCACAACTCACATTTGCTGCTAGCACCCGCGCCATTCGCGGCGTAAACGTTACTACTGAACTTGCTGGAATGGTGCGGACTATTTATTTAAAACCGGGAGCAACAGTAAAAGAAGGTGACGTGTTAGTCCAATTAAACGCAGATACTGATATTGCTCAACTCCATTCATTACAAGCAACCGCGGAACTTGCAAAAATCACTTATCTACGCAATCAAGCACAATATGCTATCCATGCCGTTAGCAAAGAGACTCTTGATACAAACATCGGTGATTTGAAAAGCCAACAAGCACAAGTAGCAGAACAAGCAGCCACGGTTATTAAAAAAACGATTCGGGCACCTTTTACTGGACGCCTTGGTATTTCGTTGGTGAACCCAGGACAATTTCTAAATCCTGGTGACGCTATTGTTACCTTGCAAACACAGGATCCCATTTATGTTGATTTTTTTGTTCCCCAACAACAATTGGTCAATCTTAGCGTTGGACAACCTGTGACGGTTACAGCAGATACTTATCCAGGCCAAATTTTTAATGGCAAAATCTCTACAATTAATCCATTAGTGGATGTTAATACTCGTAACGTAGAAGTAGAAGCAACCATTTCTAATCCTAAATATGAATTAGTTCCAGGAATGTTTGCCTCAGCAAACGTGAATATTGGAGCACAGCAAGCCTATCTTACCTTGCCACAAACGGTAGTTAGTTTTAACTCTTACGGTGAAATTATCTATCTTGTGCAAGAAAGTGGTAAAGATAGCAAGGGCAATCCAATCTTAACAGCACATCAGACATTCGTAACCACCGGAAATACCCGTGGCGATCAAATTGCCATTTTACAAGGTTTAAAAGTGGGTGAAACCGTAGTAACAAGTGGACAACTTAAACTTAAAAACGGCAGCCGAGTTATCATTAACAACTCAGTGGTACCGTCAAATGATCCAGCACCTATCATCACCAACGAATAACCAGGGATATTGGCTATGCGGTTTACGGATATTTTTATTAAACGACCTGTCCTGGCAACCGTCGTCAGTTTGCTAATCCTAGTACTGGGTATACGTTCAATCGGCCTTCTTCCAATTCGGCAATATCCCTATACTGAAAATGCCGTAGTAACGATTACTACTACTTTCACTGGTGCTGATCCGGCAGTCATTGCCGGTTTTATTACAACGCCTTTAGAAAACTCCATCGCTCAAGCGAATGGTATTGATTACATGACTTCCACGAGCACTCAAAGCACCAGCACTATCCAAGTTACTTTAAAGCTCAATTATGATCCCATTAAAGCACTGAGTGATATTAATATTAAAGTTAACGCTGTGCTTAATCAATTACCTAAAAATTCGCAACCACCTGTTATTACAGTAGCTGTTGGAGAAACCATTGATTCAATGTACATGGGATTTTATAGCAAGGTATTACCGACCAATAAAATTACTGATTATTTAATTCGCGTCGTGCAGCCTAAAATCCAAGCAATTGATGGTGTACAGTTAGCTGAAATTTTAGGTAATCGTCAATTTGCATTACGCGCATGGTTAGACCCTGTCAAATTATCTGCTTACAATCTAACAGCTGCCGATGTATTCACTGCTTTAGCTAATAACAGCTTTATTTCAGCCATAGGGCGCACGGATGGCAATATGTTTACAGTCAATCTAGCTGCCAACACTGATTTAATAACGGTAGAGCAATTTCGCAAAATGGTTATTAAAGCGCAAAACGGAGCGATTATTCGTCTAGGGGATGTTGCTAACGTTACCTTAGGCGCTATAAATTACGATACCGCTGTAAAATTTAACGGACAATCAGCCGTCTATATCGGCGTCAAGGTTGCACCTACTGCCAATTTATTAACGGTTATCGATGCTGTTAGAAAGGCCTTTCCACCCATCCACCAACAACTACCGCAAGGGCTGAACGGTGAAATAGTCTATGACGCCACTAAGTACGTGAACAGTGCCATTCATGAAGTTGAAAGCTCTCTGGTAGAGGCTTTTATTATTGTAACGATAGTTATTTTTCTATTTTTGGGTTCATTCCGTTCTGTCATTATTCCCCTGGTGGCTATACCTTTATCCTTGATTGGTACCTTCTTTATTATGTTAATTTTAGGGTATTCCATTAATTTACTGACATTGCTCGCTCTAGTACTTGCTATTGGCTTGGTAGTAGATGATGCGATTATCATTGTGGAAAATATTCAGCGCCATATGGAACAACGCATAACCCCACTACAAGCAGCAATACAAGGTACTCGCGAATTAGCGAATCCAATTATTGCGATTTCGTTGGTATTAATTGCTGTTTATGTGCCTATTGGTTTTATGGGCGGATTAACGGGGGTGTTGTTTACGGAATTTGCTTTTACCTTGGCAGGAGCAGTAACCGTTTCGGCTATTATTGCCCTTACCCTTTCACCGATGATGTGTTCTAAAACATTAAAATTGGCGAATAATAATCACGGTTTTTTGCGTTTTATTGATCGCCAGTTTGAAAAATTGCGGCTTTTCTATCATAACTTATTGCAGCATGCCCTTGATTATCTTCCTGTTATTGGAGTATTTGCAGCCATTATTTTAACCAGTATTTACTTTTTGTATGCTACTTCAAAATCCGAACTTGCTCCTCAAGAAGATCAAGGCATTATTATTGCTCAATTGACTGCAGCACCCAATGCAACCTTGCGTCAAACTCAACTTTTTTCCAGGGAAATTTTTAACGTTTTTAATAGTTTCCCTGAAACCAATCACATTTTTCAGCTCGATGGTATCACAGGTCTTAACACTGCTATTGCTGGTATGGTGTTTACACCCTGGAATGAACGCACACGCACTACTAATCAGTTACAACCTCAAATTCAAGCTATGCTTGATAAAATTTCAGGTGCAAAAATAGCCGCTTTTCAACGCCCATCACTACCGGGTGGTGGTAGTGGTTTACCCATCCAATTTGTCATTGTCACAACTGAACCGTTTGACCGACTCAATGTCGTTACTCAGGCTTTGATGGACAAAGCACGCGCTACTGGGATGTTTCTGTATATAGATACTGATCTTAAAATTGATAAAGCGCAAACGAGTGTTCAATTGAATCGAGATAAAGCGTCAGAACTTGGGCTTACCATGCAAGATATTGGTAATGCCTTAGGAGCTGCGTTAAGTAATAACTACGTAAACTACTTTGATTTTGCTGGCCGATCCTATCAAGTAATTCCACAAGTAATGCGTGCTCAGCGAATCAATGAAGACCAACTGCTTAATTACTACATTACCACTGCGAATGGCACATCAGTACCCTTGTCAACGATTGCCTATTTAAAAACCCTTGTGGTTCCTGAATCACTTAATCATTTCCAACAGCTTAATTCAGCGACTATTTCTGCGGTGGGTGCACCTAATGTTACGATGGGGGATGCGCTTGATACTTTAAAGGCGCTTGCTACTCAGATATTACCCACAGGTTACAATATTGATTATGCCGCTCAGTCTCGCCAATATGAGCAAGAAAGCACAGCTTTAATTGTCACGTTCTTTTTCGCATTAATTATTATTTTCCTTTGCTTAGGGGCTTTGTTCGAGAGTTTTCGTGATCCACTTATTGTGTTAATTAGCGTTCCCATGTCAATTTGTGGTGCGATGATTTTTATTAGTCTGGGTGTAGGTGGTGCCAGTTTAAATATTTATACCGAGGTGGGTTTGGTAACATTAATTGGATTAATTAGTAAGCACGGTATTTTAATTGTCCAATTTGCCAATGATTTACAAAAAGAAGGTAAAAGTAAGCGTGAAGCTATACAAATGGCAGCGGGTATTCGCTTGCGTCCTATTTTAATGACCACTGCCTCGATGGTGTTAGGCGTTGTACCTTTAATTGTTGCAACAGGCGCCGGTGCTGTAAGTCGTTTTAACATTGGTCTTGTTATTGCTACTGGTATTTCAATTGGTACTTTATTTACTTTATTTGTGGTACCAGCAATGTATCTCTTTTTAGCCGAAGAACATAAAGAAAAAGATCAGGAACTTAGTAAATTGGATACAGCGCCGCAGAATTTAGAGTAGCTGTGATGACCCCGCGGCATTAGCGGTTAATGCCGCGGAGATTCGATTTATTTCTCAGAAAAAAACAAAACCTTCCTTCCATGCAGTGGTTGTATAGGGCGCGCATTATGAGAAAGCGGTAATGCTTTTTTAAGCTCAGTGATCTGTTTTTCCGATGCTTCAATCGGATTCGCCATCACAAACCATTGCAAGCCTTCAGTACAAGGCGGTGTTGTTAGCGAACCTGGAAAACTGTAATGACTCTCGTTTTTAGGCAATAGTGCAAGCAAATTGAGTTTTACTCCTGGTACAGGATGAATTTGACCTTGAGTAGGTGGTAAATGCCGAAGCAATGTTTCTATAGCAGGATTGAATTTGCCCGACTGAACAAATACGCCTATAACTGCAACCTTGCCATTATTGCCTTGATTTACAAAATGTATCTCTAGCGGATATGATTTTCCATCTAAGTGAGTTTCACTGGGTGTATGAATATGAAATTGCACTAAACGAAAATGCTTTTCTTTCACTTCAATAAATTCTAATTTGCCAGTCTGTGGAAAGTTAACTTGCAAAGTATGACCATCATTAATAATTTCTCTATGACCGCCAATATTTAATTCAGTTATGCCGTCACTTACAATATTGAGTGGCACTGCTGCCCGATAATCAATATCTAAATCTTCGTTTTTGGTAGGGATTACCTCTTGGGTATTAATATTAATGGGTGATTGCTGTTTGCCGACTGCACAAGCTTTAAAGGCTGGATCTAAGGTTCCCCATGCGTGAGGACCTTTATCTCCAGTATATCCCCATATCACTTCCGTTTGTTTAGCACTATCTGCATAGCTATTAAC
>JBAUEV010000145.1:0-7442 GCA_049678805.1 Gammaproteobacteria bacterium | reverse complement strand
GCAATAATGGCTTTAACGATGAGTGAAAACTTAATAATAAACAACTCTAAGGAACACCCACTCCAATGATCGCACTGTTAGCATTATCAGTCGATTGTGCTGCATTAACAGGTGGTGATAAATAGTCGCAACTGCCCACTAGTTGCCACGTATCAGTACCAATACGTATCACACACGTTGCTATATTATTGGATGGGCCAGTAATTTTAATGGTCATGTTTTGCGCGGTATTATCTTTAATCGTACCTGAACTAATTGTAATAATCGTATTCTTAGTAATGCCCTGCATATTAACCCCAGCACCAGAAATGTCCAGCGTATCACCTGCTCCAGGTGAGATTACATAATAACCCACACCGGCTGTCGGAGGGGGTGGTGGTGGCGGTGTTTGACCTGATGATTTATCAGGCATACCTATACCAATTGTTCCAGGTTTTGTTACGTCCGTGCCAGCACTGCCCGTGGGTTGGAATTTACCGCAATCTGCATTAGCAGGTTGATTGCTAGCAATGCTCCATCCAGTGTTAGTCATAGCCAAGACACAAGTTGCTGTTAGGGTTTGGTCTGCCGCATTAGTACTTGTTATCTGTACATTTGCAGGTGAATTGACTGGAGCCGTAACAGCCAGTAACACAGCTCCTGGAGGTACACCTGTTTGCGGTTGTACAATCGCAACTCCACTCGCTGGTGCTACTTGAATACTATCTGGTTTTTGTAAAACATTATTGAAATTAGGTATTAGCTCAAAGTAGCCAGCTGTGCCTGAGATACGAAGTTGCATCGTAATACTACTTCCCTTACCGCCACCCATAGTGGTGAAGTATTGACTGCAAACATCCTGATTCGACAAGCTCCAGCCGCTACTAGGATCTACTTGTAGGATGCATGAGACGTTGTTATCGCCAATCTTGGTAATAGTAACTTCTCCCTTTGTAGTAATGGTGAAGGGGTAAGAACCACTGATAGTCTTAGTACCCACTTCTGGAATATCCGCAACTACAGGAACATTAACCGGTGGTGTTACTGAGGTATTAACTGGTGACACTAACGTGAAATTTGCAGTTACCGGTGCGAGAGTAATGAGAGTAATACTGCTATTGGGCCCGCCGCTGGTTGAGGTAAAGTATGAACTACAATCGCTTGAATTTGACAATTTCCAGCTAGTGGTATCGGCTGTCAATGCGCAGGCTGGAGTCAGTTGAGTATTGCCGATTTGGGTGATGTTAATATTTTTAGTTTCGCCCTCTTTGACACTGAAGGTTTCAGAGTTTGAGAATGATATATCTTGTTTGCCCTTGTTATCTTGGCTACTACTCATATCGGCTGTCACATGCACGCCTGAATTGGGTGGTACTAAGGTGTAAGATACACTTGTTGTTGGTGGCGGTGGCGTGGGTGTTTTGAGTTTCATCAAAATATTGCCCGGGCCACCTGTCATTGCAGTAAAGTATTGCTTGCAATCTTTTGTGACTAAACTCCATTTTGTAGTATTGACAGCTAATTTACACGTTACACTATTGCCTGCTAGTGTTCCTTTAACATCCACTTCTTCGGATTTAGGTGCTTGCGTAGCAACATAGAAAGAAAAAGGCGGTTTGGTGATAGTGTTAGCACCTTGCACCTGATAAACCGTAATAGCCGTATTAGCAGGTGGTATGATTGTATAATTAGGTTTATTCACTGTAAGTGGCGATAATACCACCAAATACTTTGATTTTGCAGCGTTTTGCGATTGAGCACTGGAATCCTCTTGATTCATTATACTCGCCCCAAGAATGTAAAAATAAAGAGGCCCATTTAATGTATTAACTTGTGAACCATCGTTCTTATAAATCCCTAATCCCTTCCAAGGCATGACTCTATTGGCGGCGTCCCAACCTACGCCTTGAGAAACAGTTATAAAGTTAGCTAGACTTTTATCTTGAGTCACATCTGAAATAATGGGTACCCATGCGCCCATATTATTATCTGGGCTTGTAGTCCAATTACCGTCGTCGCCAATTGTCCAAGGCTGCCATTGATAAGACAATGTGGCTACTTTCTGATATTGGCCATCCCCTTTATCAACATAAAGTGCAGCAGCGTATAATTTATTGGCATCTTGATCTTTAGCCAATTTCGCAATCATAAAGCTATTGGAATGTTCTAATCGAATGGTATAGTACAAATAACCATTTTGGATATTGTGACTGGTATCTGCTCCCAACATGTAAGGTTTATTGGCTTGCCCACCGGGTTCTGTACCATTAGCTTTATCCCAAACCATTACATTGCTGATGCTATCGCCTTTCAATCCTAACCAAAGATCGGTTTGTCTCGGGTTCAAGTAATGCACCAAACTAGAGGAGTTATTTGGCACAACACCGGTTTCAGTAACATCATCAAAAATCGTATAATCCTTATAAGAAGTAATTACACCTGCCATCTTTGGTAAGTAAGCATTGGAAGCAAAATAGTATTCATTGCCTGGATATTGGTCTTGAGTCGAAGGAATAACATCATCCGTTTGGTTGAGTAATGTATAGCGCTGGTCTCCATTCCACGTTTGAATAACCAGCGGATAAGGCTGTCCACTCGATGTAAGTGGGAATTCGACTGAACCATCCTGCCGAACAAATAATCCTGATGTGTTATTTAATAAGTTCCATGCGCCCCACGGGGTATAGCAGCGAATTAAATTTCGCTGAAAACCAGGCATGGGTTGGATAGGCATATAAACCCCAAATTGCAACCATTTGGGGGCAGGGAATGGATAATTACTATTACCCTGGATCAAAGTGTTCATGCGATCTAAATCAGTCTGCTGCAAACTCAGTACATTTTTCCAGTGGTTATAGGGCTGGATTGCTTGCTTAATTAAATCGCTTCCAGTGGTTTTATCCTTACCTCCGTTAATAAGATGTGGTAGAAAAAGTGATTGATTTACTGTTGAGGCATCTAATGCCCAGCCATAAGGCAACATGTGCTTAAGGTCAGGCAGATTATTAGGATTATTTAGAAACGGATCAACTGTCCAATAGACGTTTTCAGTAAGTCCATTATGTTGATCCGAAGAACTAGGTAAATTGGGCAAGAAAAAATTATTTGCCACGAGAAAAACTTGAGCATTATCGCCAGGAACTGCTGTTTTTGTCTGGCTCGATGGCAACTGAATTAAGGATACTGATGGATTTAGTTGAGGCGGGTTGGGAATATCCAACAAATTTGCTGCCAATTGAGCAGGATCATAATATTCGGTAATGTTGCCAGTAGCGAAGGGAATTGTCATATTCTCAGGTACTGCACTGTAAACAACATAAGAAGGGTTGGAGGGTTTAGAAGGGTCGGTGTTGCTAGGAAAAGTGATACTATCGCTTGAACCCAGTTTTTTTCGGTAATAATTCGTACCTTTAAATGGATAGGGAGTATCATTAACAATGGGATTTGCTTGCAATGTCCCGTCTGCATTGTAGCCCTGTGTTTGGAAAAAGTTGCTACCATGCGTTTGAGCATCATAATTCATAGGAATTGGAAATACAGACATTGGACTTGCTAATTGGCAAGGTCCTGTGTCTGCAAAAGCTGTTAATGCCAGACTGGCACTGAATAGGGATAGTAACACCCCTTTCGCAATTTTCATTGCAACCCCCCCTTTGGATTAGCAGGTTCTACAAGAAAATATAGCTTTTGGTTGGCAAATAGCAACCAAAGGTGGGTTATATTACTGATTTTAATCAGTAATTTTTACAAAAAAGATAAATAAAGACTTCTTGATTTCGCTTATATCGCATCAAGGCTACAGGATTCTCTACAGGATTCTAAAGATTGTAGTGCCTTTTCAAATAATTCCAATGCTAAGGTATTACCTGCTAAATAATGCCGAAATTGTGCAATATCTTTTTGATGCGCTTGCGCGAAACCACGAGTCGAATAACGATATTGTCGCATATGATCCAAATCAATGAGTAACGGCTGATTTCCTACCATTATGAAATTACTATGATGGAAATCATTATGATGAATTTTGGCGGCGCCTAATTGGCGTAGAATATTGACTATGGCCGTAATTGCCACCACACAAGCTTCCGGTGATTGTCCCTGATGAGCAAAATAATCGCTACCACTTAGACCCACCACATAGCGACTAATAAAATAGGCTTGACGACGAAATAGTCCTAAACGCTTTTCCAACACGGCTACTGGTTCAATCGTCGGAATATTTAACGCGCGCAAACGATTTGCATTACGCCAAGAAATCATAGCCCGACTGGGACGAAATAATAATTTCAAACCATGCCAAAAACCCTTCACATTGTAACGTTTCACCACCAACGGTACCCCATTCACTCGCACCACAGCAACCGTACTCGTGTCGCCAGGAATGTTTTTAAAGAATTGGCGGCTATGTGCTAACGCATCATCCGGCGCACGCAAAAAATCTTGCATGGCTGAGGTATAATACCGTTGCTGACAAATACAATATCTAAAAAAAGTTCGGTCATGAACCCATGAAATATTGTTGCTTAAATGGCTACCTGCTAACATGTTGGCTGACTAATTTTAATATAAAGGAAACACGGAATGTTTCTTAAACGCATTAGTTTACCTGAATACGAGCAGCTCGTGCAAAACTCAGTGCCCTTAGCGAGTAAAGGCGGACGTCCAGGAATCCTCTTAACACCCAGTCAACTTATCGTCAAACATACTTACAAACGCAGCTTGTGGTCATCCTCGACATTGTGGCCTTATCCTAGACGTTTTAAAAGAAATGCTGCACGGTTACTCGCAATGGGTTTCACAGCTCCGGCTGTTAAAGAGATATTTAACTTTCCTGTTGGGGAATGCTATTTGATGGTATATCAACATCTACCCGGCATAACCGTTCGTGAGTTATCTAAACAAGGCCAAGTGGCGCATTTGCAAAAATTACCACAATTTGTAGCAAACTTGCACCATCGAGGCGTTTATTTTCGCGATCTTCATACTAATAACCTTTTATATCAATCTCATGAGCAATTTGCCTTATTGGATATTACATCGGTGAAATTTCACCGCGCTTCCCTTAATCTCCACCAGCGTGCGCGCAATATCGTGCATTTATTGCGCAAGCAAGAATGCCGTGTTGCTTTATCAGGGTTTGGGCTTTTGGAATTCGTTAAGCATTATCTTAATTTGACCATCCTCTCTCCTTCTCAACAACAGCAGTTTTGGCACCACTTACGACGTCAGATAACGCACCTGTAGCCAAGGACCATTAAAAGTTTCCCCTCAACCATTCTTTTGAATAAATAACCTTGTGTATAATAGCCAAATTTGATAAATCCATGAGATTAATGATATGGCCATATTAAAAATCTTGAACTATCCTAACCCACGCTTGTATACCAAAGCTCAGAAAGTTAGCAATATAGATGACGCACGTATTCAAGGGATTATTGATGACATGCTGGAAACACTCGTTAACACTAATCATTGTGGCGGATTAGCAGCTACTCAACTTGATATCAAGAATCCACCTTATATCACCGTGGTTTATCTGTTCAGCGATAAAAAGGAACCCGTTTGTTTAGTCAACCCTGAAATTCTGACGATGACAGGTGAAGTACGAGAACCTGAAGGCTGCATGTCTATTTATCCCGAGGACATTCAGTGTATAGTCAAACGGCCCACTCAAGTCAAAGCAAAAGCATTAGATCGTCACGGTCAAAACATGGAATTTGAAGTCGAAGGCTATGAAGCCAAACTCATTCAACATGAAATAGATCATCTCAATGGTATGCTTTATATTGATTACTTATCGCCTCTAAAGCGGCAGTTAGTTGATAAAAAAATTCATAAATTACTTAAATCTTAGACAAAACCCAATGCCACTAAAACTTATTTTTGCTGGAACACCCGAATTTGCAGTGCCTGCATTACAGGCTTTAATAGCATCAGCGCACACAATAAGTGCCGTTTATACTCAACCTGATCGTCCTGCTGGTCGAGGGCAACAACTCACTGCTAGCCCCATTAAACAATTAGCTCTTAGCCACCACCTGCCGCTCTATCAGCCTGCTACTTTACGTACCCTTCAAGAACAACAGCAGCTGCAAGCATTACAAGTAGATGCCATGATCGTCGTAGCCTATGGATTGTTATTACCTGCCACAATATTGTCGGCGCCACGCTATGGATGCTTTAATATCCATGCCTCGTTATTACCCCGTTGGCGTGGCGCCGCGCCTATTCAGCGAGCGATCTTGGCAGGCGACACTGAAACCGGCATCACCATCATGCAAATGGATGAAGGTCTGGATACTGGTGCTATTTTGCACCAAGTCCGCTGCCCCATTAATGCTGAAGATACCAGCGCAATCTTGTATCAACGCCTTGCTCAATTAGGCGCACCCGCATTATTAAAAACTTTAACGGATTTAGAACAGGGCCTATTGCATCCAACATCACAAGACGCAACTCAAGCCTGTTATGCTGCCAAAATCACTAAAGAAGAAGCACAACTTGATTGGCAACAAGCGGCTGAAATACTTGAGCGACAAGTGCGTGCCTTTAACCCTTGGCCAATCGCCTATACTCACCTACAAAAGGAACGGTTACGCATTTGGGATGCTCAAGCGTTACCTAATCCGTCTCCCCAGGAAACTACGCCAGGTACTTTATTGGCAATTCACAAAAAGAGTTTAGACGTGGCAACCGGACGTGGGATATTACGTCTTTTAGAAGTGCAACTGCCTGGTACACGACGTCTATCCGTGGCAGATTTTTTAAACGCACGTCGTAATTTATTACAATCGGGGGTTACAATATTTACTTAGTCGCACATTATGGATAGATGGTATTAGTGCTATGAGAGACTCCATTCTTTTACTGGTCAGTATAGGCATCATTTTAATCAAGCTAGGACAAGGGTTTGACAGCCGTATCAAAGCTGTTTTCCTAGAGCACCGTAAAACAACCATCTTACTGGCAACCCTAGCCAGCGTTGTTTTAGTACCGATTTTATTCTTATTACTCATTCTCATTTTTCAGCCCGAGCAACAAGTGGTTTACGCACTTATCGTAATGGCCGTCGCCCCCGCTGCTGATTTATCTATTTCAGAAATAAAAATACTGGGCGGTAATATTAAATTGGCAGAAAGTGTTTTGTTCTTTTCTGCTTTAGCTTCTATCGTTACTACCCCTATTTGGCTAGAATTATATAAGAGAATATTGGGATTACATGTTGCTCTACAATTTTCGCATTTAGTAAGAGAAGTGGGATTTGCACAATTTTTGCCTATCACCATTGGTTTGGGCTTGCAAAAAATCATTCCCAAAAATACTTGGTTTGGAAAATTTTCGATTCGCACTGGAAGATTTTTATTGATTATATGCTTTATAATATTAATTATATTGGATCTTCCTTATTTCACCACATTTAACCTATACGCTTATGCGGTCGTTATTGTCGCTATCGTTTCCGC
>JBAUEV010000144.1:0-6527 GCA_049678805.1 Gammaproteobacteria bacterium | reverse complement strand
CTTTTCCACAAACTCAAGAAATTAGAATGCTACGCCATGATTTAAAAGCAGGAAGAATAAATCTCAAGGCTTATACTCAAAAAATACAAGAACAAATAAAATTTGCTATTACTAAGCAAGAAGAATTGGATTTAGATGTATTAGTGCATGGTGAAGCGGAACGAAATGATATGGTGGAATATTTTGGCGAACTATTAAACGGCTTTGCTTTTACTGAAAATGGTTGGGTGCAGAGTTATGGATCACGCTGCGTGAAACCGCCCATTATTTATGGTGACGTCCACCGCTTGGAACCGATGACTATTGCCTGGAGTCAATATGCTCAATCACTCACTAATCGTCTCGTAAAAGGCATGTTAACAGGGCCTGTTACTATTTTAGCTTGGTCGTTTATCCGTGATGACCAGACCCTCGAGAGCACTGCCTTGCAAATTGCCTTGGCTTTACGAGATGAGGTAATTGATTTAGAAAATGCTGGTATCAAAATTATTCAAATTGACGAACCAGCATTTCGTGAAGCACTGCCGTTACGCAAAAAGCAATGGCAACATTATTTAGATTGGGCAACCTATTGTTTCCGAATTGCTTCGAGTAGCGTTAAAGACTCCACACAAATACATACTCATATGTGTTATTCGGAATTTAACGACATTATCGCGGCCATTGCCACATTAGATGCTGATGTCATTACCATCGAATGCTCAAGATCCGATATGGAATTATTGAACGCATTTGAAAACTTTGAATACCCTAATCAAATAGGGCCAGGCGTTTATGATATACATTCACCATGTATTCCCACCACCTCTGCAATTTTGGAGCATTTACACAGAGCTTTGAATCACATTCCGATATCTCGCTTATGGGTAAATCCTGATTGTGGCTTAAAAACACGCAGCTGGAACGAAGTTGAAATTGCTTTATCAAATATGGTGACTGCAGTAAAGAAAATCCGTGAAAAATTTGCAGAGGAAGTTGAATATGCCTGCGAATGAAATATCTTCACTTAGTTTTGAAGTATTTCCTCCATGCTCAGACATAGGTGTCGCAAATTTAGAAAATACCTGTCAACAACTAAGTCAATTCAACCCTAATTTTTTTTCGGTAACGTTTGGTGCCGGAGGCTCTTCACAACTAAAAACAAAAAAAGTTGTTCATGATTTAGTAGCAAATGATATTCCGGTTGTACCTCATATTTCATGCATTAATACTTCTAGGGAAGACATACTTTTATTACTTGATGAATATATCAAGAAAAATATTAAAAGATTAGTTGTTATAAGAGGTGATGCTGCGAAAGAAGCAAACTCGACAATTCAGTATTTTAATTATGCTAACGAGCTCGTTGAATTTATAAGAGAGAAAAGCGGAAACTATTTTCACATCACAGTTGCCGCCTATCCCGAATTTCATCCACAAGCGGTTAGTGTCAGCGATGATCTTGAAAATTTTAGGTGTAAAGTTAATGCAGGCGCTAATAGCGCAATTACACAGTTCTTTTTTAATGTGGAAGCGTACTTTCGCTTTTTGGAATGTTGCGACAAATTGGATATTCACATCCCTATTATACCAGGAATTATACCCATCAATAATTACCAGAAATTACTGCAATTTTCTAAAACATGTGGCGCAGAAATTCCTTTATGGTTACGGAAACGGATGGACTCTTTAATCCACGATGTCAAATCTTTGCATAATTTTGGTGTGGATATTGTTTCTGCCTTGTGTGAAAAATTAATAGCGGGTGGTGCGCCAGGTTTGCATTTTTACACTTTAAACCAATCTGAACCTACCAGGCTTATTGTCGAAAATCTTGGGTTAATTCCGGCAGCCACTTTGTGCAATTAATAACGGTTTCTTTCCTAAGGTCAACGTAGTTTTAGTAGCTAATGGTAAAGGGTGATTATGTGCGCCATGGCCAATAGCAATGCAACGTAATACCGGTATTCGATAAATATCCAACTCCTGAGCAAATTGTTCCAGGCTTGTATTAACTTCTTGTTGTTGTAGGGGCTGCTTAATGCTGAAATCCCCCAAAATAATAGCTGCAGGTTTTTGTTTAGCAGTCCAATAACCTGCTAATTTTAACTGCTGCAATATACCATCAATTTTGCGAAAAGGTTCGTCGATATCTTCTAAAACCAAAATTTTATTTTTTACCTGAAAAGTATAAGGCGTACCTAACATGCGATTGATTAAAGTTAAATTGCCCCCCATTAAAGTAGAACGAACGGTTCCTTGGCTGTGGGCTGTAGCATTTAATGGAACTAAATCCTGAATTGTAGTCGCTGATGTTTGGCCAAAAATCAGCCGCCGTAATATCATGCTATCTGCTTTGGCTACTCGATTTTCAGCAACTTGTAAGGCACCCGCTGCATGCACCGTACTCCATTTCCACTGTTGTTGAAAATAATGATGTAACAAAGTTATATCGCTATAACCTATAAATAATTTAACTTGTGGTGCTTTATGAAAATAATCCTGTAAATAAGGTAATAAACGAATCGTGCCATACCCACCGCGCAAACACCAAATGGCTTTGACTTCAGGATTTAAAATAGCATCCCGTAAATCAGCAAAGCGTTTGTCATCGCTATTGGCCAATTCAGGCAAACCAGGCGCCGTACCGAAAATTTTATTGGAAATAAGTGGTTCAAGTTTCCAGCTTCGCAATAATTTACGGATTTTTTCACAACCCTGTTCAGGATTGAGCGGCTTTGAGGAGGGTGCAATAATCTGTACAACATCACCTGTTTGTAACGGTTGCCAATATTTTGTTGGCATTGTTGTCTTTCTCCTTATTTCTTTAAAATGTTATAATCTATGCATCGCATTTTAATTTACTGGAACGCTTAGAATATACTGCTTACAAAATTTTTAACTACTTTTACAAAATCACCATGTTAAACACTTTATTACCAGCCGTAGAAATTAACCCACCCCAGTCTGCCAAAGCCAGCATAATTTGGCTGCATGGTTTGGGTGCGGATGGCCATGACTTTGCCAATATCGTACCTGAACTTCATTTGCCACCTGAATTAGGTGTACGTTTTGTATTTCCTCACGCCCCCCTACGTCCAGTAACTATCAACGGGGGTATGCGGATGCCCGCCTGGTTTGATATTTACGGTTTAAACGAACATAGTCCTATTGATGAAGTGGGAATTCGTGAAACACAACAAGCGATTCAACAACTCATCGAGCACGAAATCGCTACTGGTATTCCCTCATCCCGGATTGTGTTAGCCGGTTTTTCTCAAGGTGGGGCGGTGGCACTGGTTGTGGGTTTAACCTTTCCTCAACCGTTGGCCGGCATTCTTGGCCTGTCCACTTTCTTGTCAGCTCATGTAGATTTAACCAAAATAGTCCATCCAGCTAATCAAGCTACACCTATTTTTCTTACCCATGGGACCTTTGACCCGATTGTTCCTTTATCCTTGGGTGAATGGACGCGTGATGCTTTGAGTAAAACTTGCACTTCTGTTACCTGGCACACTTATCCAATGGCACACCAAGTTTGTCCAGCAGAAATCAGCGATATCGCAGTTTGGCTAAAAGCCCGACTCAGCTAGACAGCATAAGGTCTTTGAAATGCCAATTCACCTCGTCCCCTGTCCCTGAATTTGCCATCTTGCCAGTAACTCCTTTTACAGTACCTAAATAGGGGCGAGCAATTTCCAACACCATTTCAAAATCAATATTATCCGCTTCAACAAGCCCCGCATAAGGGTTCTGCAAAGCCCAAATCAACCCACCTACAACCCCTGCTGCCACTTGTAGCGACGTTGCATTATTGTGTGGCACTAATAGGCGAGCTTCTTCAATGGATAGTTGTGAACCATACCAATAACATTCTTCACATCCTTCTCGCAGAATAAGCACTCCAAGTTCATCTATTCCTCCTTCAATTTCTTCCATCAGCAGTTTCTTTCGTTCTAGGAAGCGTTGTTTATTCGCGATAAAATCTTGCAAGGAAGCAACGGCCAAAACACTGGGTTGATAGACATAATGCACAGTTGGCTGATACACAATACGATTGTTAGCTTCACGATCTCGCAAGGTTAGCAATTCGGCGATAGAAAATGACTCGGCATGAGGAATAACATATCCATGAATATCGCCCACACTAGGAACCCAGCTTTTCGCACGAGCCTGGGCAGAAATAATATTTAACTCAATCATTTGGCAGTAAGGACTTAAATTATCACTCAATTTTCTGGTATTGGGAGCAGGCAGTGCTGCTTCATGCGTACCCCAGGCAAAATTTGAAAACTCAGCTGCTTCAAACATAAAGCCATTCGGTGACCAAGTATTTACAAATTCATTGGATGATCTCGACAAAGTAGCCGTTTGGGTATCACGCTCGGCAATATGGATGGTTTGTACCTTTAAATTTTTCGCTAACCGCGCCCAGCCCTCAGATGATTTTGGTTTATCTTGGATTCCTTGTTGAGCGGCAAGATTCAGCAATGCTTGTTTCACAAAATGTGAAACTATCCCTGGATTTGCACCATGACAAATAACGGCTGTGGCTTTGCCAACAAAATCTTGTTTTCTTTCGAGAATTCGGATCCGTCGCTCTCCACAGTTTTCCCAAGTCTCTGCTGGGGCATCTTTCTCATGTAACCATGTTTCGCTTGATGTGTCCAAATAGTAAATGCCACGGGCTTGGCAAAAAATTAACAAGTCATAGGATGAAACATCCACGGAGAGATTTAATAAAACATCTCCTTCATTGAGCAAATCGTCAAGCAGGGTTGAGTAATTTTCAGGCGTTAAAGGAGTAATTTGATGGCTAACACGATATTTTTCGGCAACAGCAGCATTACTGGCATCCGCAGTAAGGATAGCTATTTTGTCGGACGTAACATCCTCAAAACAATCAAAAATAATTGGAAGTACTGCAGCTCCAATGGAGCCAAAACCTACTATCAAGATTTTTTTATCACCTAAAATACATTTTCCCATATTTCCACCTCTTTACTTAATTCTTTACCCCTCTTCTGGTTCTTGATAAGTCTCCATTGAAGGCTGACCATTCTTCTCAACCAAGATTTTGACTTTTTGTTCAACCTGTTGCAACGCCTGTTGGCATTGCCGCGTCAACATAATGCCTTTTTCAAACAATTTTAAGGAGTCTTCCAAACTCAAGCCACCTTGTTCCATTTTCTCGACAATCTGGTTCAATTCAGCCATTGCCGTTTCAAAATGAAAAGATGTATCTGTTGTTGCTTTACGCGCCATCGTGCAAAATCCATTATCTAAAAAGTCTATAAAATATGGGGGCTAAGCTCCCCCAATAAAATTTCTAAGAGGGGGATAATATCATGTGGAGAATCAATATAAAAATCGGCTTGCCAACGCCCGGGATGGTCTTCGCTCGTACGGTAGCCATACAAAGCGGCAACTGCAAGCATTTGCGCTCTTTTTGCTGCTTCTATGTCGCGTTGAGAATCGCCAATGTATACACATTTTTCAGGTGTATAACCCAATTGAGCACAAGCATGCAACAAAGGCTCTGGCTCCGGTTTGCGTTTGGCAAGACTATCCCCACCGATTAAACATTTATAATCCGGTAAATCAAAAGCGTTCAGTAATTCTTCAGCTAAAGCAATGGGTTTATTGGTAACAATTCCCCAAGGCACTCGCCGGGCAACTAAGTAGTTCAGCACTTCCACCATTCCGGGAAAAACTGCTGTTTTTTCAATTAAATGATGATGGTAAGCCTGCAAAAAATCGGTACGTAGTTGAGGAAAATCCGGATGTTTGTCATCAATATGAAAACCAAGCCCTAATAACCCCTTGCTGCCTTCTGAGCACCAAGGGCGTATGAGATGAAAAGGTAACGGAGGATGTCCTCGTTGTTGCAACACCACATTTAACGCAGTGGCTAAATCAGGTGCAGTATCAAGTAATGTGCCATCCAGATCAAGTAATACTGCTGCAATAGTAGATTTCATAATCAGATGCTTTTACGACAATAGGCTAAATAATTTACGTTAATATCATCCGTTAAATAAAACTGACGGGTGAAAAATTGATAACCAATACCCCTTAGCGTTTTCAAGGTTACATCTGCAGCTCTCAACCAAACGGCAAGTTCATTGGGTTTGATAAATTTTTGATAATCATGGGTACCTTTGGGGAGCAATTTAAGCAGATACTCTGCACCCAAAATCGCAAATAAATAGGCTTTAGGATTGCGATTGATGGTAGAAAAAAAGAGGTAACCATTCGGTTTGACTAATTGAGCACAAGCGTGCACCACAGACAATGGATCGGGTACATGTTCAAGCAATTCAAAACAAGTGATAACATCAAAAGTAGCAGGTTGCTGTTCTGCCAGTGTTTCTACGGCTATCTGCTGATAAGCAATCGTTAACTGTTCAGCTTGAGCATGTTGTTGTGCCACAGTAAGTGCTGGCTGACTTAAATCAATACCCATTACGTTAGCACCTTGCTTAGCAAGGCTTTCGCTAAGAATTCCGCCGCCACAACCAACATCAAGCACCTGTTGATCCATAAGT
>JBAUEV010000143.1:0-6986 GCA_049678805.1 Gammaproteobacteria bacterium | reverse complement strand
AAAAAAGAAGATCCTTCGCTGCGCTCAGGATGACAAACTATTGTAAATCAAAAGCATTTTGATTTATGCAACTATGCTTCAGTTAGAAATTCGTGGGGAGACATCAGCTCGCAATGACGGGTTTTTTACGTTTGACTAAATGCCTTGATGCAGAGCTAACGGAATCAAGGTCCAGGCTACTTTCGAGCTGGTTACGAAGTAGAATCGCCAAAGTATTCGCGGATTAAAGGATTGTCTTGCTTCACCAATTCTGTCATAGGTAAATCTGCTAGCACTTTGCCGTCACCTAGAAAAGCAACTTTATCGCTGGCATGCCATAAGGTAGTTAAGTCGTGTACCACCATGACGACGGTTAAATTTAAGCTGGCGCGCAAGTTTAAAATCAAGTCATCTAACTCACGGGCGCTTTTGGGATCAAGGCCTGACGTGGGTTCATCGAGAAATAATAGTTCAGGATCTAATGCAATTGCCCGTGCTAATGCTGCGCGCTTTTGCATGCCACCGCTTAATTCGGCAGGATATTTGGCGGCAGCGTCTAAAGGTAATCCGGTTAAAGCAATTTTTAATAAAGCAATTTCTTCTTGTAATTTATCCGGTATGTGGGTGAATGTTCGTAATGGGAATAAAACATTTTCGAGCACCGTTAAAGAGCTGAATAACGCGCTATGCTGAAATAATACGCCCCAGCGATGACGAATGTTCATGGCTTCTTTCGGTGTGCAGGCTAACAGGTCAGTGTCAAATATTTTGATACTGCCTGAAGTGGGGCGATTCAGCATTAAAATGCAACGTATTAATGTGGTTTTGCCGCTACCACTGCCGCCAATAATGGCAGTAATTTCTCCGCGCTGGATGTCAAGATTTAGGTCTTTATGTACCCACTGTTCACCTAGGTAGTTACTTAGGTTACGAATTTCTATTAAGGGTTGATTCATCGAGCTTCCCAACTATAAATAATTGAGAAAATAGCGTCGGCGATGATAATTAAAAAGATACTTTGCACCACGCTTTTGGTGGTTTGTCGTCCTAAACTGTCAGCACTTGCGGACACTTGCAAACCTTGAAAGCAACCTACAGCAGTGATAATGACAGCGAATACGGGTGCTTTACTCAAGCCCTTGAGAAAAGTTCTAATTGAAACTGCTTGCGGAAATCGGGTAAGAAAGTCGTGGTAATTAATACCTAAAGTGTGCTTGGCCATTATCATCGTGCCCAACATGCCAAATATATCAGCCCATACCGTTAGTAAAGGTAGGGCAATGATTAAACCCAATATTTTAGGTATTACCAGACGTTCAATGGGTGAAAGTCCCATTGTTAATAAAGCATCTATTTCTTCGTTGATTTTCATGGTGCCAATTTGTGCGGTAATCGCTGATCCGCTACGGCCAGCGATAATAATGGCAGTAATTAAGGGTGCAAATTCTTGTAGCATTGCTAAGCCAGTAATATCAACAATATAAATATTGGCGCCATAGGCTTTCAGTTGTAAACCCATCTGATAAGCCAATACAACACCAATTAAGAAGAGTAATAATGCGATAATCGGTAAGGCTTGGAAGCCTGCCTCATCAATGGTATTTAATAAGCCGCGCCATTGAATGCGCTTGGGTAACGTGAGGGAATAAAGAAAAATAACAGTCGTTTCGCCAATGAAAGTTAATGAATTTTTTAATTGCAAGCATCTATCGACGACATCTTTTCCTAGTTGGTATAACCAGCCAGGTTGCGATGGAGTGATCGTAGCCACATCAATTTTTTTTCCTTGAGTATCAACAAGGTCAAGTAAAGCTTGATATTCCTTGGAAAAATTAACCCATGCCACATGGATATTTCGTTGCTCAAGTTGTTGTTTTAAGTTATGTAATAACCAGGCGCCAGCACTATCTAAGCGGCTAAGTTTGCTGCCATTTATTTGTAAACTAGGCGAGCGTAGGGTATTGAATGTTGGCCATTGGTCCGTGAGTTGCGCAAGACAGGAGGTTGTCCACGCGCCTTCGCAATGCAATTGTCCATGATCGGGATCAAGTACGAGATGTGCAGGTTGTGGAGAAACTGGTTCAGCTGGCATAGGATAATGCACTTACAGGTACGAGTTTTTGACTAAGCACTTTTTCGAGTACACGTAATGGTGAGCGGTACTCATCTTGCATGGCGTGCACCGGTAAATAAAAAGTTTGCTCTAAAGCGAACTCTCCTTTCATGGCGGCATGTGATACTAAATCGGTATAAACTACCCAAGTACTGCCAGCTGGGAAGCATATTTCTTGTTGGTTGGCCGATTTTTGATAAGCAAGATCGGCTTTCATGGCGTTATGCAGTTGCAGCATATAATGATCGTATAAGGTGCGATAACCACGCGTAAGTTTGAGCAATTGCAAAAGTTTAGCGCTGCCGTACAGAGGTGCTTTTAAGTGAGGTGAGAAAGTCTGTACCACTTGCGGGAAAGGTTCTCCTAAACGCCAAATGCGTGGAAGATTTGGGTTTACGTTGGTAAAGACCCGTAAAATACGCTGGCCTTGGTTAGGGGTGGCGGGAAATGCATCTACATGTAAGCGAGTATCGTCTTTACGATAAGACAATTTTCGACCTTCAATTTTGGCCGGTCGGAAACTGGTGCGCCCAAGTTGCAAGCTAGCTGTGTATTGCGGGAAAAGTTCTGCAAGTAGTTGTCGGGCGTACTTGGCATAGCGCTGGAGTAATTGCTTCAGCGCGTTTTTGTTCATTTCATGACAGTGAAAGTTTTTTAGTGTGCCGTTGTTGGGATTAAAGCTAATGTTTTTAGCCTTTAAATTAAGGCCATCAATAGTTAGAAATTTCTGCTCGCTTGGGGCAAAAGTAAAAGCTAATTTTGGAAAATACAGGACTTTGCCTGTTTCCAGTGCTGTGATGGCTGCTGGTAACGCAGCAGCAGGCAGTGGTTCATCCCAGCGAGATTTGGCAAATTCTTCTAAACGGCTCATGATTAACCTTTGTGTTGCAAGTTCTATAGTAAGGTATTTTACTCTGAATACGATAAAAAATAATACAACCCCTGTAGCCTTGATGCAGCGTAGTGGAACCCAGGAATCTATTTTGTCTGTTTTTTTGCCCAATTAATTAAGCCACCGCACGCTAAAATTTCTATTTGGCGTGGGGATAAATCATGGCGTAAGGTTATTGTTTGATCCTTGTTGCCAATACTTGCCTTCAAGGTGTTACTTGTTTTAATAGTTTGAGCTACATGATTAATGACAATAAAATCCCCCTGCTGAATTTGTTCATAATCATTGGGGTTAACAAATGTCAGGGGTAAAATCCCAAAATTAACTAAATTTTGCCAATGAATACGTGCGAAACTCTTAGCAATTACTAAATGTAATCCTAAATAGCGAGGCCCTAAAGCGGCATGTTCGCGACTTGAACCTTGCCCATAGTTTTCGCCGGCGACAATGGCATGTCCACCTTTGTTATGGGTTTCTTGGGCGCGTTTAACGTATGTTGGATCAATGTTCTCAAAAGAAAATTCACTGATTCTGGGGATATTACTGCGATAAGGTAACACTCGGGCGCCTGCTGGCATAATGCCGTCGGTGGAAATATTATCTTTAACTTTCAACAGTACGGGTAAATTGAAGTCCTCAGGTAAAGGACTTAATTTAGGTAGTGAAGCGATATTGGGTCCTTTGACAAGAGGTATTAGAAGTGCTTGAGCGTAGGGCACGGGTGGTTGCAGCATATCCTGGTTGATGGTGCATTTTTTAGGATCACGTACTTTAGGGTAGGGCACGTCAAGATCACGTGGGTCAGTAATTTTGCCCATCAAAGCTGAGGCTGTCGCTGTTTCAGGGCTACAAAGAAATACGCTATCCTCAATCGTACCCGATCGACCAGGAAAATTACGTGGTACTGTACGCAAACTGTTACGTCCCGTGGCAGGCGCTTGCCCCATACCAATGCAACCATTGCATCCTGCTTGGTGTATGCGTGCACCCGCGTGTACGAGTGTAGCAAGATGCCCTTCATCAACCAGGTCTTCCAAAATATTTCGAGAGCTGGGATTGATGTCGAAAGAAATAGGGAAGGGGATACGTTGGTCTTTTACCATTAAAGCTGAAATTGCAAAATCGCGAAACCCTGGGTTAGCCGATGAACCAATATAGGCTTGATATAAACCTTGACCCGCAATTTCCTTCACGGGCACTACTTTATCGGGGCTGGATGGCAAAGCAATCAGTGGTTCTAGCGTGGACAAATCAATTTCATCATAAAGATCGTATTTTGCGCCTCTATCGGCGACTAATTCTTGCCAATCGAGTTCCCGTCCTTGGCTTCTTAGAAATTTAAACGTTTGGGTGTCGGAAGGAAAAACTGAAGTGGTAGCGCCCAACTCTGCACCCATATTGGCAATCACGTGGCGATCCATGGCAGATAATTGTTTGATGCCAGGGCCATAATATTCTAACACGCAGCCCACTCCACCTTTAACGCTATGGCGCCGCAGCATTTCCAAAATAATATCTTTAGCACTGACCCAATCAGGTAAATTGCCTTTTAGTTTAACCCCAAACACTTTAGGCATATTGACATGAAAGGGATGGCCTGCCATACACATGGCAGCTTCTAGACCACCCGCACCAATTGCCAACATACCTAGCGAGCCGCCTGCACAGGTATGACTATCAGAACCGAGCAACGTTTTGCCAGGTTTTCCGAAGCTTTGCATATGAACAGGATGGCTAACACCATTGCCGGGGCGGCTGAACCAAAGGCCAAAGCGTTGACAAGCACTTTCTAAGAACAGATGATCGTCAGCATTTTTATAATCTTCTTGAATCAGATTGTGATCTACATATTGTACAGAGAGTTCAGTTTTGATGCGGTCAAGTTCCATGGATTCTAATTCCAGCATCACTAATGTGCCGGTGGCATCTTGAGTAAGAGTTTGATCTATTTTTAAGCCAATTTCGGTGCCAGGCGTCATTTCGCCTTCTACTAAGTGGCTATGGATAAGTTTTTGCGTAACGTTCATGGCGGGCATATTGCGATACTCCTATTCATAAGTAAGATGGATTGCCTACTTACCTTTCCCTGGTAGTTGTGATTGCCGATGAAAATTATTTTAACATAGGCGTACTGCCGAATAAATATAAAGTGAAGGTCTTTACTCTCCATCGCATAAACGACAGTATCTTTAACAAATTGCTTGGCTTCATCAGATGTCATCTGTTGATTTTGAGCAGCCTAAACATTGCAAAACAATAAAAGTAATGAAAAGATTATTGGCACAAAAAATAATTTTTTAAAAAGTTTCATTTAAAATTAATCCAATCTTTTACACCATATTTTCTACTTTTATTAAGCGATCAAATTCTTCGCCTGTTAAATAACCCAGTGCAATACAGGCTTCGCGTAAACTGGTATTTTCATGATAAGCCTTATGAGCAATTTTGGCTGCTTTGTCATAACCAATAGCAGGAGCTAAAGCAGTGACTAACATCAGCGATTTATTAACTAATTCTTGAATACGTGCTCTGTTAGCTTGTAGCCCTACAATAGCGTGAACAGCAAAAGAATGACAAGCGCCCGTTAAGAGTCGCATGGAATGGATCAAGTTGTAAATAATAACTGGCTTGAAAACATTTAATTCAAAATTTCCTTGCGATGCAGCAGTGCTAATGGCCATATCGTTGCCGATTACCTGCACACATACCATGGTCATGGCTTCGGATTGAGTAGGATTCACTTTGCCAGGCATAATGGAAGAACCTGGCTCATTTTCCGGCAATATTAATTCACCCAAACCACACCGTGGTCCAGAAGCCAACCAACGAATATCATTGGCAATTTTCATCAATGAACAGGCAAGTGTTTTTAATGCACCGCTGACCATGACAAATTCATCGTGCGCTGCTAATGCAGCAAATTTATTGGGCGCAGAAACGAATGGCAAACCTGTTAATTTTGCAATATGTTTCGCAGTTTTTTCACCAAAGCCTTTGGGAGCATTTAAGCCAGTGCCAACTGCTGTGCCACCAATTGCCAGGTTATATAAATCTTTTAGTACCCAGCGTAGCCGTTCCAAATCAGCATCTAACTGCGCAACATAACCGGAAAATTCTTGACCTAAGGTGAGTGGCACGGCATCTTGCAAATGAGTGCGGCCAATTTTAATGATATCTTTAAATTCATGCTGTTTTTTTGCTAACGCATCACGTAATTCTTGCACTGCTGGAATTAATTGGTGTTGTAACATATCCGCGGCGGCGATATTCATTGCCGTGGGGAAAGTGTCATTGGAAGATTGCGACATATTGACGTCATCATTGGGATGAATCGGTTTTTTGCTGCCCAATTGACCGCCCGCCATCTCAATTGCACGGTTAGCAATAACCTCATTGACATTCATATTAGTTTGCGTACCACTGCCTGTTTGCCAAATGCGCAATGGAAAATGCTCGTATAATTTGCCCGCAATCACTTCATCAGCCGCAGCAATAATCAGACGCGCTTTTTCGGCCGGCAATTTGCCTAATTCCTGATTAGTCATCGCACACGCTTTTTTGAGAATACCAAAGGCTTTAAGAAGTTCTTTAGGCATTTGGTCATCACCAATATCAAAATGCAGTAACGACCGTTGAGTTTGTGCACCCCAATATCGGTGTTGGGGCACTTCCATAATGCCCATGCTGTCGGATTCTTGGCGAGTTGCTGGATTAGTCATATGCTATTTGTCCCCGTTTGATAATATCAGTTCACATCCACTTGCCGTCCAATGTCCGGCGAATGGTTTATTATACCCCTCAATACATGCAAGAGGGGAGATCAGGGCAAACGCATTTAAAACATGCCCCTGCACCTACGTGCCGCTTACTCCTCACTACCTACGTGCCGCGGCTTGTCCGGCGTTGTTGCAGACTTTAACCCTTCAGACGACGTACCGCGCTTTATGCGCGGTATCCAGGTTTTTCGTCATTGCGAGGAGGCTGCCTAACACCCGGTTGCGA
>JBAUEV010000142.1:0-7526 GCA_049678805.1 Gammaproteobacteria bacterium | reverse complement strand
CTGCTTTAAGACGTTGGATATTTTCTTGGTGACGCCAAACGAGTAACACGCACATTAATACGGAAGGAATGAAATAACTAAAATCAGCGAATAACAGCATGTAAATTGGCATTAATACTGCGGCGATTAACGCAGCTAATGAAGAATAACGCGAAAAGAAAGCTACTAACAACCAGGTAATCCCTACGCAAAGCCCTACTGGCAAAGAAAGCCCTATTAAAGCACCAAAAGCTGTTGCTACACCCTTTCCCCCTTTGAATTGGAAAAACACCGGATAAATATGCCCCAATAAAGCAGCCAACGGCACAATCGCCAACATCCCCCCGTGCAAACCAAAAAGCCGCGCTAATAAGACTGGCAATAACCCTTTTAACATATCGCCAATAAACACCAATAGCGCCGGATAGCGTCCAGCAAGTCGCAACACATTGGTCGCACCAGGATTACCTGAACCTTGCGTGCGCGGATCAGGCAAGCCTAACAATCGGCTAACGATGACTGCGCTGGAAATTGAACCAAATAAATAGGCGATTATGAGACAAAGTATTAATTTCAACATTGGATGTTAAATGCCTGTCATAGTGATTGTAGTCTTAGTAAAAGCTATGTTAAGTTATCCTTTATTGAATTGCCAGTAACGTAGCAAGCACAGAATAACCCATAAAAACATTAATGCGACGTCGCTGACTTAACAAGGTAATAGTAATGACAAACGCAACGGTAAAACAATCCATGCAAATTCCTCTCTTGGCGGATATCAAACATAACCGTGAACGCATTAGCAAATGGATTGTGCAAACACCCGTTTGGCAAAACCGTAGCTGGAAATTACAACAAATTGCCGGTCCCAATACCGAATTATTCTTCAAGTTAGAATTATTACAACACGGGGGAAGTTTTAAGCCCCGTGGGGCACTCGTATCCTTATTGAATTTGTCCTCCGAAGCCTCAGAACGCGGCGTAGTAGCAGCAAGTGCTGGAAATCATGGGATAGGTGTTAGTTATGCCGCGAATGTTTTAGGCATTTCGGCCAAAATTATTATGCCCCGCACCGTCAGTCCTTTGCGACTAGAACGATGTAAAGCTTATGATGCTGAGGTTATTTTAGTAGATACACTCAAAGACGCTTTCGATAAAATGCAAGAAATCTCAGTAGCCGAGCAACGCGCAATAATTCACCCTTTTGAAGGACCTTCTGTGGCATTAGGTACGGCAGGCATCGGTTTGGAATTAGTAGAACAAATACCCCAATTAGATGCTGTGGTGGTGCCAATTGGCGGCGGCGGATTATGTGGTGGCATTGCGGCGGCTGTCAAACAGTTATTGCCTCAGTGTCAAATATTTGGCGTAGAACCAGAGGGAGCAGATGCCATGTATCGCAGCTTTCAAGCAGGTAAGCCACAAAGTATAGAAAAACCGGATACGATTGCCGATAGTTTAGGAGCTCCCTATACTTTGCCTTATTGTTATTTCCTCTGTAAAACTTTTGTGGACGATGTGGTGTTGGTAAGCGATGCAGCTTTACGCCAGGCAATGCGCTTGCTACAGGAAGAGATGAAATTAGCTGTAGAACCGGCTGCTGCGGCTCCTACAGCAGCTTGGTCTGGGCCATTACGTGAGCGTTTACAAGGCAAACGGGTTGCGTTAATCATTAGTGGCACCAATATTGACAGTGAACGATTTTGCAATTTATTGCGCCAAACTTAATTCTTAAAAACTTATGCAACTTCCTCCCGACAATCTTATTTGGCTTGATCTAGAAATGACTGGTTTAAACCCCGATCAAGACCGAATTATTGAAATTGCCGTAGTTATCACTGATTCTCAATTGAATGTGATTGCTGAAGGTCCATCATTAGCAGTTCATCAACCTGCTGCAATTTTAAATAGGATGGATGATTGGTGTGTACGTCAGCATACAGGGTCTGGGTTAGTGCAGCGGGTGAGGGACAGTTTGATTTCAGAAGAAGAGGCGCAAGCACAAACTTTGGAATTTTTAATGCGCCACGTCTCACCGCAAAAATCACCGATGTGTGGTAGCAGCATCTGCCAAGATCGCCGTTTTTTATATCGTTGGATGCCTAAGTTGGAACAATATTTTCATTACCGCAATTTAGACGTTAGCACCATTAAAATTTTAGCCCAACACTGGCGACCGGAATTATTAGATGACATAAAAAAAGAAAGCCGTCATTTAGCTTTAAATGATGTTTATGATTCTATCGCCGAGTTACGTTATTATCGCGAGCATTTTTTTGTTATTGATGCAAGTTAATGCGTTGTAAGGAGCAGTTTAATCTCATCTTGTTTCTTAACATAGTATTGCCTTGCATTAACCATTTCCTTACTCTATTATAAGAATATCTATAACTAGTAAGGAATTCAATGATGGCCAAAGCAACTTTAACAAGTAAGGGGCAAACTACTATTCCCCAAGAAATCCGCGTGTATCTGGGATTACATACTGGCGACAAGGTCGAGTTTCTGATTGAAGATGATGGGCGCGTAATATTAGCTCCTCTTACCACTGATATTAAAGAGTTAAAAGGCATGCTTCCTAAACCTGAAAAACCCATCACTATTGAACAAATGAAACGAGCCATTGCTAAACGAGGCGCTGGCTTATGAAAGGGATTGACACCAATGTATTGGTACGTTATATAGTGCAAGATGACCCTAAACAAAGCCAACTAGCATCTCATTTTCTCGAAAAAGAGCATGCGAAAGAAGCTTCTATCTTTATCAACGGCATTATACTGTGCGAGTTAGTTTGGGTGCTTGAAACAGCTTACAACTATCCCAAACTCGACATTGCTGAAGTGCTTGAAAAGATTCTAAAAACCAGTCATTTTTTCATTTACCAACCTGAAATTTTATGGAAATCCTTAAGAAATTATAGAAATGACAGTCTAGATTTTGCTGATAGTTATATTGCTCACTTGAATGCTGCCAATGAATGCGAGTATACAGCCACTTTTGATAAAAAAGCGGCTCGTTTACCACTTTTTAAACTACCCCCACTTAATTAAGGTATACTGCTGAATTAATTTTAACCCGAGTAACTAATAATTAAGTTCCTCTGGGGGAGAAGCAGGTGGTGGCTCAAAATCCGTGCAATGATAAGACTCATAACGATTTGCCATTTGCGCTTTTTGAATCGGCGTGTAAGTGCTTGCATTAGGGCTTACAGGATTTGCTTCAAAAATCAGATCATGCTTAAGTCGTGAACAAACTTGCTGCCGCGAATAAGGTGTAGGTGAAATGATCTTCTCAAAATAGCTGCAAGCGCTAAGGGTTGTGGCTAAGCAGATGATGCCGAAGAATTTTAATCGCGTTTGCATAATGCTCCACTCCCTGGCAGAAAGTAAAATAGGGAAATTTCATTTTAATAAGAGTAGCACGCCAAACAGGCAACGACAATCAGGGCTACCGCATAAAAATGTTAAACCAGAGCTAAAAAGCGGGTGGAGAGCTGATTTAAAGATGATACTGTATAAAGGGGGTAAATAATGTCTTATTATGTAATAACTAGATTATCCAGCAAGGATCGCTAAAATGACAAAAATGACTGTTTTTCGCATCACAGGTGTAGCGCTATGAAACGCTCGCAAAAGAAGGATCCCAATTATAAAGAGGAGGCGGAAAAATATACCAACCCGATTTATAGCCGCCAATACATTATGCAATACATGGAATCCGTGGGCAAACCCATAACCTTGCAGCAGCTTATTGTAGCAATGGACCTGAGCGATGATGATGAAGAAAGGCTAGAGGCTTTGCGGCGCCGATTGATCGCCATGCAACGTGATGGCCAAATTATGAAAACTCGCCGTGGTAGCTATGCTTTAGTCAATAAATTGGAATTAATCAAAGGACGCGTTATTGGCCATAAAGAAGGATTTGGCTTTGTCCTACCCGAAGAAGGTGGCGAGCGTATTTTTCTTTCACCGCGCCAAATGAGTGGCGTATTCCCTGGTGATCGAGTATTAGTGCGTGTTACCAATGCAGCAGGCTTTGGTCGGCCTGAGGGTACCATCATTGAGGTATTGGAAAGAAATACTCAGCAAGTTGTGGGTCGTTATTTCGTCCAAGACCAAATTGCTTTCGTCTCACCTAGCAGCAAAAACGTTACCCAAGACATTCTTATTCCACCCGGCGAACAAGTACAAGCAAGCCACGGCCAATTTGTAGTGGCTGAAATTATCGCACAGCCCAGTGCAAGGCGTCAGCCAATTGGGCGGATTGTTGAAATATTAGGCGACCATTTAGCGCCTGGGATGGAAATCGAAGTTGCGATTCGTGCCTATGGTTTGCCTCACCACTGGCCATCTGAAGTAGCGTCTGAAGTAGAGCATTTTAGTAAAGAAGTAAGGGAGGAAGATAAAAAAAATCGCAAAGATTTACGCGAATTGCCATTAGTAACGATTGATGGCGAAGATGCAAAAGATTTTGATGATGCGGTTTATTGTGAACGTCTGCCAGAAGGTGGTTGGCGGTTATGGGTGGCAATTGCCGATGTGAGCCATTACGTTAAAATAGCGACTGCTTTAGATCAAGAAGCGCTTAATCGTGGTAATTCTGTCTATTTTCCTGGCCGTGTGGTGCCCATGCTGCCAGAAATTCTCTCCAATCAATTATGTTCACTAAAACCGCAAGTTGATCGCTTATGTGTCGCTTGTGAAATCATGATTTCACCACAAGGAGAGATGACACATTATAAATTTTATGATGCGGTTATGTGTTCCAAAGCGCGCCTAACCTATACCGAAGTGGCAGATCTAGTAACTGGTCGTAGTACATCAAAAACACCCTTGTTACCTGCCCTAAAAGAATTGTATGTGCTTTATAAAGTATTAGCTAAACAACGTGAACTACGCGGCGCATTGGAATTTGAATCCATCGAAACGCGCGTAATTTTTGATAAAAATCGCAAAATTAAGGAAATTATTCCTGTAGAACGCAATGATGCTCATCGCATGATTGAAGAAAGTATGTTACTGGCGAATGTTGCAGCAGCCAAATGGTTGCGACACCATCGGATGCCGATTTTATTTCGCATTCATGAAGGACCTGCCGCAGAATCGCTTGCCACTTTGCAAGATTTTTTAAAAAGCCTGGGATTGCATCTTACAGGGGAAGAAAATCCGCAACCCGTAGATTATGCTAAATTACTACAACGTATTGAGGGGCGACCTGATAAACAACTCATTCAAACAGTTTTATTACGCTCGTTAAGCCAAGCTATTTATAGTCCACAAGAAAGTGGCCATTTTGGTTTAGCTTACCCAGCGTATACTCATTTCACTTCACCGATTCGACGCTATCCGGATTTATTAGTACATCGTGCTCTTAAACACATTGCGGCGCATAAAACACCTGATAATTTTCCATACAATACAGAAAAAATGCAGCATTTAGGAGAATATTGTTCGATGACTGAACGGCGTGCCGATGAAGCAACGCGCGACGCACTGGATTGGCTGAAATGTGAATACATGATGGATAAAATTGGCCAAACCTTTGATGGCATTATCAGTGGAGTTACTAGTTTTGGGCTGTTTATCACGCTCAAAGGAATTTATATTGAAGGTTTATTGCATATTAGCGCTTTGAAAAGCGATTATTACAATTTCGACGCTGTGCACCATCGTTTAGAAGGACAACGCAGTAAAAAAGTATACCGTTTAGGCGATCCAATACGAGTTTTAGTTGCTCGCGTCAGTATGGACGATAAAGAAATTGATTTTGATTTGGTGAATTAGTACTACCTCGTTAAGTAAAAATCAATTGATATAATTTTCCTCGCAACGACAAAAAGGCTGGGCCGACAGTTTTTTAGCGTGTTCCCTTAATTCATCGGATGTTTTTTAGCCGCCAAGGCTTGATTTAAAGCATCTACAGCAAAGGCATAAATCATTCTTTCACGAGGGCGTGATGTATGCTTGAAATCATCGTTAAACTCTTGCCCTAGTTTTGTTAGTTCGCTCTCGCTGAACGATTGTAAAATTTTCTTGTGCATTTTACTTAATAGACGAGCTTTTTCTAAAGAATCATTCAATGCTAAAATTTTATTCTTTATAAAATCATTTTGCTCTTTTGAATTATTGGAGTTTACTGCTGCACGAGCATACAACTGATCGGCATCGTTAATTGCTTGTATTTTGAATATATTTGAGTTGCCGGAAACCATAAACCCTGACTTTTCAAGATAATCATTAAGCTGAGCTTTGATAGAAGGATTTATATGTTCTGGCAGGACATATTGGAGCAAGATAATCAGTTGCCTATCAAAAGATACTTTTTCTTGGCCAGTTCTAGATTGTGTCAACAGGTCTGGTAGGGCAGATGCTTGCATTTCGGGGGTAGAAAATGCCATAGCAGCTAATAGGAAATTTTTTTGATTAGAACTAAGATGCCATTGAGCGTCAGGCAGTGAATCAAGTCTTTGCATTGCTGCAGCCACTAACTGATAATTTTGCCCATTCATTGGCAGGACATTAGAGGAGAAATTTATAGCCTGCCTAAGTAATTCAGCATTTTCCTCTTGCTGTAACTCGCGTAAAAAAAACTGCTGCGCCACAACGCTATTTTGCACTAATACTGATTTATCCAAAGCACTACTTACTTCTTTTAGCTGCAGATCATTCCGATTAGGCAATTCCATTGAACGTGAAATTGCAGAAAGTAATTTTTCTTTATTGCTGATAATCGTTTGACGATCAAAATTTTCGACAAACTCAGGGATTAATTCGGCTGCTCGAACTTCACTCAACATATCCATCAAATAACTAAACCTTGTTGGTTCAGTGCTATACAATTGCGCTTGAGTCCAAAGATAATTTAACTTGTCTATTCGTGGTATTAAAGGATTACTTAGATACTGGGTTAATAGGGGCCCAAGAACAGCGAAACTATTCATATTATTAATATTTTTAATCAATTCACTTAATTGCTGTTGTTGCACCATTTGGCTTTTCTGTATCACGGGTACTTGAGTTGCCAGGTTGCGTAACAAAGGATTGGTAGTTTGTGGTGGAACATCAAGACGTTGAACTCTTTCTCCATAAGCCATGCTACCAAAACAAGAGAGGATGAAAAATAATGTGTAAAAAATTACTTTGACATAAAACATACTATTTGTCACTAAACAACTTTAATTCAGACCAAATTAGATCAATTAGATAATTTAAAATCAATACAGTAGTTGGCAACAATTGTAGCCTGGCTGGGCGTTGTTGCAGGCTTTGTCTTTCAGGCGACGTACCGCACTTTATGCAGCGTTGTTGCATATTTCTTATAAATTAAGGTCGTTAGGTAAGAATGTCGTGTGGGTGTCGTTGGAAGACCGTAGAATACAGGGATGTATTCTCCGACCGCAGGATGCAGTTTTGTCTGAAAACGACACTGACACGGCATTCTAAAAATAAGAAATATGCAACAACGCCGACTTGTTCGCGGCACCCAGTACCCAGACGCCCCTACCCCTATGTAAAACTGGATACCGCGCATAAAGCGCGGTACGTCGC
>JBAUEV010000141.1:0-1741 GCA_049678805.1 Gammaproteobacteria bacterium | reverse complement strand
GGGCCATCTCGAAGGGTGAACGAATAGCTAACTTCTCAACCCGCTCATCATACAAAGCGTCTTTAAAGAAGGCAACTTGAATTTAGGAAAGTTTTCAAATGGCTTTTACTTTACTTTTTACGACATACCAAATAGCCCGGCACACAAGCCAAATGCCGAAGTAAAGAATAAGATTATCCCGACTAATACAGCATAACGACCTTTTAAGCGATAAGGCTCGGGCAAGGTTTTGCGAGCAAGTAAAAAGAGAAACCCTAACACAATGGGTAACAACATGGCATTCATAACTTCTACGGCCACATTCAATTTCACGAGGTTAATATTAGAAGCTACTAATACGCCGCCAAAAATTAGTCCTAAGGTGTAAATGCAGTAAAACCAGGGTGCTTCGCTTGGTTTGTCTTGTAGCGAACGGCGATATCCAGTAACTTCACCTACACCCCAAGCAATGGCTAATGAAATCACGATGGTGGCAATTAAGGCTGCACCTAACATACCTAGGCAAAAAAGCAGACGACCTATTGTTTCGCCTAAAGAAGGTGTTAAAGCAGAGCTAATTTCTTGCACAGTATTTAAAGAGGCATTGGGATGTATTTTACCAATTGTTGCAGCAGTGATAATCAATACTGCTGCCATAATAAGCTGCGTAATAAAAGCGCCTATCGCAGTATCCCAACGTGCAATACGAAGGTGGGAGGGCTTAAGTCCTTTATCAATAACGGCTGATTGTTGATAAAACACCATCCATGGCATTATAACCGCACCAATGTTAGCTGCAATCAAATACCAATAACCAGAATTGGTGAATGGTATATTAGCAAGGCTATGTAGCATTTCGGTACCGGATGGATGTGCTTGCCATGCTACCCATACAAAAATCAATTCGAAAGCCCCAATAGCGAGTGCAATACGTTCTACCGATTTATATGAACCTGTCCAGGCAAGTATAGTTAAAAGAATGATTGTCAACCCTAAGGATACTTTAATCGGCACGCCAAGTAACAACCCTGCGCTAGCAATACCGCTAAATTCGGTGATAATTCCTCCCATACAACCGACTGCTAACGTTGAAACTGACAGCCAAGCCCAAAATTTACCAAAATGTGCTTTAATAAGCTCAGCGTGCCCACGTCCAGTAACCACGCCTAATCGTACGGTAAGTTCCTGAGCAATGTATAAGACAGGCATCAATACAAATTGGATGGCAAGCAATTTGTAGCCCCATTGTGCACCACTTTGCGCCGCGGTAATGATACTACCCGAATCGGTATCCGCTAACATCACCATTAGACCAGGTCCTAGAACGGATAATATTAATAACCAATTTATTTTGGAACGACTTATAGAACCGGTAGGACTGGTGTTGCTTATAACATCGTTTGACATAATTAGGAGGAACCTCTCATTATTGTATTCATAGGAAAATACAATTCTAATGGAAATGATAATCATTATCAACAAAAAAGGCAGTAGTCTCAGCTCCAGCCTACGTGTCGCGCTTTATGCGGCGTTGTTGCATAATTCCCAAGTCTTCGTCATTTGTATGATGATTTTGTCTTCTGTAAGGGAGATAAAAAGCTTTATTAAACCTGATCCGTTTAATAAGGTGAGAGATGGGGTAGCCGGTTCGTCATTAGGTGGAAAGCACCGTTTCGCAGTTGATCTTGCAACGATTTTGTAGACACTAAGAACAGAGTTGTTGATGAAAATAACGTCGTTCAAATTCAGCAGGAGACAAATA
>JBAUEV010000140.1:0-2136 GCA_049678805.1 Gammaproteobacteria bacterium | reverse complement strand
ACCGTAGAATACAGGGATGTATTCTCCGACCGCAGGATGCAGTTTTGTCTGAAAACGACACTTACACGGCATTCTAAAAATAAGAAATATGCAACTTTTGAAAACCTGGATTGCGTCGCTCCGCTCGCAACCGGCTGCTAGGCAGCCTCCTCGCAACGACGAAAAAACTGGATGCCGCGAACAAGTCGCGGCACGTAGGCAGGGATAAGCGGCATGTAGGCAGGGATAAGCGGCATTTAGGCGCGGATCAGCGGTACGTAGGCAGTGAGGAGGAGTAAATGCGTTTGCCCTGACTAGAGAAGAGAAAGAAGAGAAGCGCCCTTCTCTAGTTGAGAAAGCTGGGTAAATAAAATGCTTATAAAAGGAATGATGCAACATGAGTCAATCAACTGAACTTTTTAATAAAGCCAAACGTTATTTGCCGGGTGGAGTAAATTCTCCCGTACGTTCGTTTAATGGTGTAGGTGGCACACCCTTATTTTTTCGCCGCGGTGAAGGCGCTTATTTAATTGATGTAGATGATCGCCGTTATGTAGATTATGTAGGTTCGTGGGGTCCGATGATTTTAGGACATGCACATCCTGCTGTAACTACCGCTGCGCAAGAAATCGTCGCTAATAGCTTGAGTTTTGGCGCGCCTAACCCATTAGAAGTCGCTTTGGCGGAATTGGTTTGCCAATTAATGCCCTCATTAGAAATGATACGTTTTGTTAATTCTGGCACCGAAGCCACTATGAGTGCATTGCGTCTTGCACGCGCTGCTACGGGGCGCAATAAAGTCGTCAAGTTTATCGGTTGTTACCATGGCCACGCCGATTCTTTTTTAGTCCAAGCCGGTTCTGGGGGACTCACTTTTGGTGTCCCTAATTCTCCCGGAGTTCCCGCTGAACTTGTCGCCCATACTTTATTAGCAGATTATAACGATCTTGATTCTGTTGAACGTCTGTTTAAACAATTTGGCAAACAAATCGCAGCCATTATTGTTGAACCAGTGGCAGCCAATATGAATTGTATTTTACCGCAAGCAGGGTTTTTATCAGGTCTGCGTGCGCTGTGCGATCATTATGGTGCTCTATTAATTTTTGACGAAATTATAACGGGTTTTCGTGTGGCTCTAGGTGGGGCTCAACACTATTTTGGTGTACGGCCCGACCTTACCACATTAGGTAAAATTATTGGCGGTGGATTGCCAGTGGGTGCGTTTGGTGGCCGCAAGGAACTATTACAACAATTAGCACCTGAAGGTGCAGTATATCAAGCTGGCACATTGTCAGGTAATCCGGTAGCTATGGCGGCGGGTCTGGCAACCGTGCGTGAGTTGCTTAAGCCAGGTGTTTATGAAAAATTAGCGCGAACGACTCGTCTTTTAATTTCAGGACTTTGCGAGCGCGCCCAAGCTGCCGGTGTTGCTTTAACTACCAACGTTATTGGTGGGCTATTTGGCATATTTTTCAGTGAAGAGCCTTCTATCACACGCTACCAACATGTTATGGCATGCGATCAGCAGCGTTTTCGTCGATTTTTTCACGGTATGTTGCAACAAGGGGTTTATTTTGCACCTTCAGCATTTGAGGCAGGATTTGTTTCTGCAACACATGGGGACAGAGAATTGCATCATACTTGGAATGCCGCAGAACGTGTTCTGGCGGATTTGGAGTGTTTAACAAATTAGAAATTTCTGTCGATTGAGTTTTAAGCCGGATGACCCTCAAGTTTCAAAAAACCCTGTTGTATCATCCAATCATCATTATAAAACTTACTAAGATATTTAATGCCACCATCTGGCAATATAGTCACAATCGTAGTAGGTTGCGTCAACTTCGCTGCAATCTGTAATGTCGCCCAGATATTAGCACCGGCTGAACCACCTACCAATAAACCTTCTTCTTCAGCCAAACGTCGTGCGGTAAGAAAAGCATCTTTATCACTTACTTGCATTACGTCATCAATCACTGAAAAATCGATGACTTTTACCAAATGATCTTCACCAATACCTTCTACTTGATAGGTACAAGCAGCATCCTCAGGGATTTTACCTGTTTTGAAATAGGAATAATAAATCGAACCTATTGGGTCAGGCATAACCGTTTTAATTTTTGGGTTTTTTTCTTTGAGATAACGCCCCACACCTGTAAT
>JBAUEV010000139.1:0-4669 GCA_049678805.1 Gammaproteobacteria bacterium | reverse complement strand
ACATCTTGTAGCTTACGTGCAGTGGCAAATACCTGATAACCACGAGATTTGAGTAACTGTGCAGTACAAAGCCCAATACCACTGGAACAGCCAGTAATTAAAACAGATTGAGGCATAGTTAATTTACTCCATTTAAATTAAGGTGGTCGAGGTGTAAGCTCAGCCACATTCGAACCCAAATTATTTTTGAGTTTTATATTGATATTCACACAAATCACGAATAATACAAGTGGGGCATTTGGGTTTGCGTGCGACACAAACATAGCGGCCATGTAAGACCAACCAATGATGTGCATCCTGAATAAATTCAGACGGCGTATTTTTCAGTAAAGCTTTTTCCACTGCCAATGGTGTTTTGCCAACTGCTATTTTAGTGCGATTAGCGACACGAAAAATATGGGTGTCCACTGCAATAACAGGTTTACTAAATAGCGTGTTTAAAATAACATTCGCCGTTTTTCGTCCTACACCAGGTAAACTTTCTAATGCTGCACGATCATCAGGTATTTTGGAATGATATTTTTCAATTAATAAAACACAGGTTTGTAAAATATTTTTTGCTTTAGCATTGTATAAACCGATAGTTTTAATATAATGTTTTAATTCCATTTCTCCTAGCGCTACGATTTTCTCTGGCGTATTCGCAATAGGGAATAATTTACTTGTGGCTTTGTTCACGCTGACATCCGTGGCTTGTGCAGACAATATGACTGCAATCAATAATTCAAATGGTGAATTATAATGCAATTCAGTCGTCGGATGAGGATCCTGTGCTTTAAAACGTTCAAAAATTTCTCTTCGTTTGCGTGCATTCATTGTTCATTAGATTCCTGTTTTTTTGCTTTAGCGCGGGCAACAGCGGAAGCAACGGCAGATTGGCGGTTTGCTAAAACTTGATTAGGATCGGTCTCGTGTGCCAATTTAGCGTGTTGATGTTGCGTTTGTTGTTGTATTTTATCACGCGTCAAACGCACTTCACGTGCATAAAAGCGCTGGCGAAACTGTTGCGTTTTTTGCTTACCAACAGCAACATCAAGTGCAGGAATTGTTTGCATTTCGATACAATCGACTGGACAGGGTGCAACACATAATTCACAACCTGTGCATTGGTCAGCAATAACAGTGTGCATTTGTTTAGCCGCGCCAAGAATAGCATCGACGGGGCATGCTTGGATACATTTAGCACAACCAATACATTCAGCTTCGCGAATCACTGCGCGTAACGGTGGTTTGGCTTTTTGCGCCATTTCAGCGACAAAAGGTTCAGGATTTATTTTAAGCAATTGCCCTAATGCCATTAAAGTCGTTATTCCACCCGGCAGGCAACGATTAATTTGTTCGCCCTGATTAATAATCGCTTCGGCATAAGGTTTACAGCCTTTATAGCTACATAAACCACATTGGGTTTGTGGCAATAAATCATCCACTTGGGCAATGGTATACCCATTACACCTCAAGAGGCGAGATTTTAACATTCAGATTGCCAGAAATTGAAACGTTTTGATTGAGAAAAACTGGAGCAATACTTGTTGTATTGTGAAGTTTTTCGATTGAAAAACGTTTCAAGTTCGAAGCAAGATGGATTGTTAAAAATCGCATCTTGCGGTGTAATGGGTATAGGTGTAATCATAAAACGAATCAACTCACAGGTTCTAGCAGCAACTTAATTTTATCCGGTGTTATACGTTGTAACAGGGGTTCAAAAGGATTAAGCGTATGGTTAAGCAATGGTTGGGTACGCGTTTGCCAGGTTAGTTCAGGAATATTTAAAAAGGTTTCTGCACGTTGTGCAAGATGTGGCAATATCGGTTTTAGATAAGTTACTAATACTTGAAATAAATTTAATCCCATCGTACAAACTGCTTGTACTTGCGCTGCTTGTTGTGGATCTTTAGCTAATGTCCAGGGTTTTTGTTCGTCAATATATTGATTCGCGCGATCAGCAAGCGCCATAATTTCTCGCACGCCACGTTGATAATCGCGTTTAACAAAATGTTGAGCAATGCTATCACCTGCAGCAACAAACTCCTCAAATAATTTAGGAACAGGAAGAGTAGCACCCAATTTGCCAGCAAATTGTTTATGAATAAAACTAGCACAACGACTGGCGATATTGACTACTTTACCAACTAAATCAGCATTTACTCGTTGGACAAAATCATCGAAATTTAAATCAATATCTTCCACACTATCGTTCAATTTTGCCGCAAAATAATAGCGCAGATACTCAGCATCTAAATGATTTAGATAATTACGAGCGGTAATAAATGTGTCACGTGATTTTGACATTTTTTGACCATTGATCGTTAAAAATCCATGCGAGAAAATTGCAGTGGGAGTGCGAAAATTTGCACTCATTAAAATGGCTGGCCAGAATAAAGCATGGAAATAAACAATATCTTTACCTACAAAATGATAAAGAGCAACATTACTTTCTTTCTGCCAATAAGCGTCAAAACTTAAATCTGGGCGACGCTGACAAAGGTGTTGAAATATCGCCATGTAACCCACGGGTGCATCTAACCAAACGTAGAAGAATTTACCGGGCGCATCAGGAATGGCAAAGCCAAAATAAGGCGCATCACGTGAAATATCCCAGGGTTGCAGGCCTTGCGCAAACCACTCCTGCAATTTATTCGCCATAGCAGTTTGCACGTGTCCTGATTGTAACCACTGTTGTAAACGATCGTGATAACGGGGTAATTGGAAAAAATAATGTTCGGATTCTTTATAAATTGGCGTTGTACCAGAAAGAATAGAAATCGGATTTTTCAACTCTGCAGGGGTGTAAGTCGCCCCACAAACTTCACAATTATCTCCATATTGATCGGGGGCTCCACAACGGGGGCATTCGCCTTTAACGTAACGATCGGGTAAAAACATTTGTTTCACTGAGTCGTAGGCTTGCGAGATTGTTTGGGTGGTAATATCCCCATTCACGCGCAATCGTTGGTAAATCTCTTCAGATAAGACGCGATTTTCCGGGGAATGCGTGGTGTAATATTCATCAAAGCTAATGTTAAAATCAGCAAAATCTGCTTGGTGCTGTTGCTGAAATTGAGCGATAAGTTGTTCTGGGGGTATTCCTTGTTTTTCGGCAGCTATCATAATCGGAGTGCCATGAGCATCATTTCCCCCGATAAAAAGGCAGGAATTTCCCAACAAACGTTGCCAACGCACCCAGATATCCGCTTGAATGGCTTCAATTAAATGGCCAAGATGTAAAGGGCCATTGGCGTAATTTAGGGCAATAGTAACAAGCATAGATTGCATTGGTTTCATAGGATGCGCTTAAAAATAGTTATAAAGAGGCATTTAAGTAAATGGACCCCGCGGTCGGTGCCGCGGGGATTCGAATTGGACCGAATTCCCGCGACTTGATCGCGGGATCCATTTTAACGGGCTATACTGTTTACGCCAAGCTGTATTGTTTATCTAAATCCTTGTACCATCCCGTAAGCCGTTCACCCTGAGGAGCGGCACAACGTGCCGCGTCTCGAAGGGCCTGATAACTAGTAGCACTTAACGACATAGGTGATCCGCTAGCAGGAGATGGTTCTAGCAGCAGGATGCAGTTTCGTTTAGCAAAAGGAAAGTTTCACGATGAAATGGTTGTTGTTATTTATTTTGATCTTATTTATCGGGCCGATATTGCTTGTGCTGACTGGCAAGGTTAGTTTACGTGGCGATTATCGAACTGCTGACCGTGAAAGTTCGCATATCGCCCCTGATCCTGCCACTACCCCCGAAGCAATTGTGCAAATTTATGCCGCTCGAGCTTTCAAATGGCGGGGAATGTTTTCCGTCCATATGTGGATTGCTGTTAAACCAGCCCATGCCGAGCAATATCAGACTTATCAAGTGATTGGATGGCGGGTATTACGTGGTTTGTCAGCCGTATTGGTTGCACAAGATATCCCTGATCGCTATTGGTTCGATAGTCGTCCTTGGGTGGTGCTAGAACTGCGTGGCGATGCGGCGACGGCTGCTATGCCACAAATTGATGAAGCTGCTCGCGATTATCCTTATCAACATGAATATCATCTATGGCCAGGCCCTAATAGCAACACGTTTGTTGCGTACATTGTGCGGCGAGTGCCAGAATTGCAAGTAGCATTACCTTCTAATGCGTTAGGAAAAGATTTTCTACCACAAGGCATAGCCTTTGTTAAAACACCGAGTGGTACGGGTTATCAAATAACAATTTATGGCTTGTTAGGTTTGATGTTGGCTAAGCAAGAAGGCTTAGAGATCAATATTTTGGGTATGGTATTTGGAATTAACCCCTTCATTCCGGCCTTAGAATTACCGGGTATTGGTCGCTTGTCTAGATGAGACTTTATATTATAAAAGAATATTATAAAAGACTTCTTTCCAAATCTCGATAAGCGACTAATCTCTATAAAAAAATTCAAGGTGTAATGATTGGTTTATAAATCAATCATTATCACCTTGAGCTTCCATGCAGAGATATTCTTCGTGTTTCAATTTAATGAAACACTTTGTGTATAGCTGGTTTTCTTATTGGAAGAATCCTCTGTGTAGGTCTTTTTGGAACTCAAAAGTCCATTTATTGCCATTACCTGAGCGATAATTTTTTTGCTTCCCTGTTGGCTTAAAAGTAATAGATACTAATCCACCTACGTTAGTAAATTCATCACCTTTATTG
>JBAUEV010000138.1:0-2722 GCA_049678805.1 Gammaproteobacteria bacterium | reverse complement strand
CTGCCACCCACTCCACTAATGAGAATGGAACCATAATCCAGTAATTGGCCTAACAACGTTTGTTGCACAGCAATACTTTCTACACGAGTTAATCTGATATCCAAAGAAATACGCCGAAACAGCCCCGTTTTCATTAACACTCGCTTATTCGTTAACCCATATTCTGAGGTAGCATAGGTAATAAACTCCGGCATCGCTAAAATGATGGCTAAAATTAGCGCTAAACGTGCCATTAAGCTACTTAGATGAATGGTAAAAGGTGCATTTAGTAGGGGTTGTTTTAGGCCGAAAGCATATAGTGCCAAGCTTAGCAGCAAGAAAAAAAGGGTCGGCCAAAAGATAATCCAGTGGGGTTTAGCACGATATAACACTTTCTCATCCGACATAAGGTTATTATCAATGTAGCTCATCATGGCGATCCTTGGTCGCTAAAAATATTCTTTAAATGGTAACATATTCTATCCGCTGCCAACCACTTGGTAATTTTTGTCCACGACGGCCACGCTCACCTTGAAACCGCTGCCAATCTTTAGGATGCAAAGTTAAGCTACGGTTGCCAGCATGTAAGGTGAAAGTTTCTTCCTTACTCACCACAGCCGTATCTGCTAAATATTCATCATGTTTTGCTGCCAGATCACTTGGAATATGCTGAATTTTATTGCCTTTACCACGCGGCAGGACAGGTAGGTCGGTGATAGGAAATATTAATAACCGCCCTATACTACTTGCTGCCACAAGATATTGCTCGTTGGGTTGTGTAACCAAACGAGGAGTTAATACCCGCGCATTTTTAGATAATTTTAATATCACTTTGCCGCTGCGATTTTTACTATACAGGTCTTCTAATTTAACGAGAAATCCATAGCCAGCATCTGAGGCTAACAAAAATGTTTGTTCTGGCTCGCCGATAATAACTGCGACAAAACGAGCATCGGGTGGGGGATTTAGGCGGCTGGTCAAAGGCTCACCTTGACCACGCGCCGAAGGCAAAGTATGTGCGGATAAAGAATAGCTACGGCCATGGGAATCAATGAAAACCACTTGTTGATTACTGCGTCCTTTTGCCGTCATATAAAACGCATCGCCGGCTTTGTAACTTAAACTAGCGGGGTCAATGTCGTGTCCTTTAGCAGCACGTACCCAACCTTGTTGCGACAAAATAATGGTGACAGGTTCTGTGGGCAAAATTTCTTGTTCTTGCAGCGCTTGAGCTTGGGCACGTTCCACTAATGGTGAACGTCTTGGGTCGCCATAACGTTCTGCATCAGCTAATAATTCCCGACGAACTAATGCTTTTAACAACCGTTGTGAAGCCAAAGTTTTTTCCAATTGATTGCGTTCTTTGCTTAACGCCTCTTGTTCGGTGCGAATTTTGATTTCTTCTAATTTAGCTAAATGGCGTAAGCGTAATTCTAAAATGGCATCGGTTTGTATTTCAGTCAATTTGAAACGCGCCATGAGCGCTTTTTTGGGGTGATCTTGATTGCGGATAATGGCAATGACTTCATCAAGATTTATATAAGCAATTAATAAACCATCAAGAATATGCAGGCGTTCGATGATTTGATTAAGCCGAAAAGTAAGCCGCTTGCGTACAGTGGCAAGACGAAATTCTAACCATTCGTTAAGAATAGCTAATAAATTTTTCACTTGCGGCCTACCATTAAGGCCAATCATATTGAGGTTAATTCGATATGAACGTTCTAAATCGGTAGTAACAAATAGATGATTCATTAATGCTTCAATATCTACCCGATTAGAACGCGGTGTAATCACTAAACGGGTGGGGTTTTCATGATCGGATTCATCACGTAAATCAGCTACCATGGGGAGTTTTTTTGCCTGCATTTGTTGGGCAATTTGTTCTAACACTTTAGCGCCTGAAGTTTGATGTGGTAAAGCAATGATAACAATATCATCCTCTTCACGCGTGTAGACTGCACGTAAACGCAAACTGCCATTACCTGTACGATAGATTTCTTTTAAATCCTGGCGCGAAGTGATGATTTCAGCCGCTGTTGGAAAATCTGGCGCCGGAATGAATTTACAAATATCGGCCAAACTCGCTTTTGGTTCATCTAATAAATGCACACACGCGGCCGCAATTTCTCGAAGATTATGCGGTGGAATATCAGTTGCCATTCCCACAGCAATACCCGATGCGCCATTGAGCAATACATTTGGTAAACGTGAGGGTAATAACGTGGGTTCTTGCAAAGTGCCATCAAAATTTGGTGCCCAATCCACGGTGCCTTGTTCTAATTCTGCGAGTAAAGCATCTGCATAAGGTGCTAAGCGTGATTCGGTATAACGCATGGCAGCAAATGATTTAGGATCATCTAACGAACCCCAGTTGCCTTGCCCATCCACTAGCGGGTAGCGGTAAGAAAAAGGTTGCGCCATAAGTACCATTGCTTCATAGCAAGCTGCATCCCCATGCGGATGAAATTTACCAATTACATCACCCACAGTACGTGCCGATTTTTTATATTTGGAAGTTGCCTTTAGTCCCAGTTCGGACATGGCATATACAATACGCCGTTGCACGGGTTTCAAACCATCGCCAATATGTGGTAAAGCGCGATCTAAAATGACGTACATGGAATAGTCCAGATACGCTTTTTCGGCAAATGTTCGCAATGGTTGTTGTTCAGTAGCTTCTACAGCAGATGCGACAGGTCGTTTCATGGCAATAATTCCAATGGTATGCGTGTGGTTATTC
>JBAUEV010000137.1:0-5695 GCA_049678805.1 Gammaproteobacteria bacterium | reverse complement strand
GTAACCCTGCAACAAACACATTTTTATAGGAGACAAATCTTTCAGATTCTTTTAAATTATTTTTAGCGAATGAAGTAAGTTTTGAAGAATAAGAAACGTATTGATTATTCTTATCGCTCTTCTTGGGTTTTTCAGATAGCCAAGGATACTCAGAGTAATAACGATTCAAAAATTCAATCCCAGCTTCTTCGATAAAATCAAAGGTATAGAAAGCATTTTGAAAGTCTGCGCCCTCCACATCAGCGTTTTGCAACTTCACTTCGGCGATGTTAGCCTCATCAAAATTGGCATTCATCAAATTAGCGTTAGTTAAATTTGCAAAAGTTAAATCTGCTTTCTTAAAGTTAGCATTGCTGAAATCCCCGCCTACTAATTGTCTATCATGATTTTTTAAATTTTTTCCTTCTAAGTTGATTTTTTTTGCATTAAAATAGCAGACATTATTTGGAGATGGCTCTATTTTGTCGCCCTCTCCTCTTGCCAATCGAACACAACTTTCACTCCATGCTAAACTCGTTTTTACTTCTGGCCAACGGGCATCACTTTGATAATCCATCGTCGTCCAATCTACAGTAGTAATGTCATCTGTAACTAGGGCGTAAGCCATTTTACTGGGCAAGTCGTTTTCCTGATTCCAACGTTCTGGTATGCCTCCTTGCTTTACCCAACAAGCTATTTCCCTTATTTTTCTATTATCAGCAGTAATTTCTTCTGAAGTTTTTCCTGCAGTACTCAAAAGTAGGTTCATAATATCTAAAACTTCCGAAGCAGAAGTATTCTGCTGTAAAAAAGTAAATTTTTTCTTTGTAAAGGAAATTTTTAAAGGTTGGCGTTGTTCTTCTTGGCCACCCCCAACGGTAGATAGCGGGTTAGATTTTTTCATTGTTGGCTACCTTTTACATATTTAACTAAGTGGCAACATTTAACATAAAAAAGCTTTTCCAAACAATTTAATATTCTCTGTTTAGTAAAATCGTTGCGTATGAATGCCATCGGTGCGCCTGTTTGAAGAAGTAAATGGCTCAACGAGTCATCCAAAAAATTTAAAATTCTTTTTGCAGTTTATTAAAAAATCAGGTACAATATTAAAGTTTATGTGTCGTTAGGGGTAATTACAACAATAAGTAACCGTTACGGAGTATGTTTTGGCTAAACCTGCACTTTTGGCGCTAGCAAATGGCCATGTTTTCTATGGCAGCGCTATTGGTATTTCAGGTGAAGTTGTCGGCGAAGTTGTTTTTAATACCTCCTTAACTGGCTATCAAGAAATCCTTACTGATCCCTCTTACGCCAGCCAGATTGTTACCCTCACTTATCCACATATTGGCAACGTTGGCACTAATCCACAAGACCAAGAAGCAAACCGTGTTTGGGCAGCCGGTCTTATCATTCGTGATTTATCGTTGATTACCAGTAATTGGCGTTCCCAAGAGTCGCTTAGCGATTATCTACAACGGCATCGTATCGTCGGCATTGCCGATATTGATACCCGACGCCTCACCCGCCTTTTACGGGAGCAAGGCGCGCAAAACGGTTGTATCTTAGCTGGCGATCAAATAGATGAAACGTTAGCACTTCAAGCGGCACGGGGCTTTCCTGGGCTAAATGGCCTGGACTTAGCAAAAGAAGTTACAACCCCAACTGCTTATAATTGGACTACCAATACTGAATTTCCCAAGCAAAACCCCGCTCCTCTGCGCTATCGGGTAGTGGTTTATGATTATGGCGTTAAACTGAATATTTTACGTCTGCTGGTTGATCGTGGCTGTCAGGTACACGTTGTTCCAGCTAAAACACCAGCCAAACAAGTCCTGGCCATGAATCCCGATGGCATCGTGCTATCCAATGGACCAGGCGACCCTGCTGCCTGCGATTACGCTATTGCAGCAATTCAAGAAATTTTACAAACGGATATTCCCGTATTTGGTATTTGTTTAGGACATCAGTTACTCGCTCTAGCCTACGGGGCTAAAACCATAAAAATGAAATTCGGTCATCACGGTGCTAATCACCCCGTGCAAGAATTAACCACGAGTAGAGTATTTATTACTAGCCAAAATCATGGCTTTGCGGTAGATGAAAAAACTTTACCTGACTATTTGCAACTTACCCATCGTTCTTTATTTGACGGCACTTTACAAGGTTTCCGTCACCAGCGAAAACCAGTGCTGGCTTTTCAAGGCCATCCTGAAGCCAGCCCAGGCCCACAAGATATTCAACCTTTGTTTGATGAGTTTGTGCAGTGGTTAACAGTATACCAATCACAACGCAAATTAACAGCAACGAATAGAGCGTCTAACTATGCCGAAACGAACTGATTTACGCTCCATTTTAATTTTAGGCGCCGGCCCTATCATCATAGGGCAAGCCTGTGAATTTGATTATTCCGGCGCTCAAGCATGCAAGGCATTACGTGAAGAAGGTTATCGCGTTATTTTGGTCAACTCCAATCCCGCCACCATCATGACTGATCCCGACATGGCAGATGCCACGTATATCGAACCCGTGCAATGGCAAACAGTCGCACGCATTATCGAACGTGAACGTCCTGATGCTATTTTACCTACCATGGGCGGACAAACTGCACTTAATTGTGCTTTGGATTTAGCACGCGAAAAAATATTAGAACGATTTAACGTCGAAATGATTGGCGCCTCACGTGAAGCCATTGATAAAGCAGAAGATCGAGAATTATTTCGCCAAGCCATGCGGCGCATTGGCTTAGCAATGCCTCACTCTGCATTAGCACATAATTTATCCGACGCATTACGTATTTTAGAAGATATTGGTTTTCCGGCAATTATTCGCCCATCTTTTACTATGGGTGGTACGGGCGGTGGTATTGCTTACAATCGTGAAGAATTTATCGAAATTTGTGAAGGTGGTTTAGATTTATCGCCGACTAAAGAATTATTAATTGATGAATCCATTATTGGTTGGAAAGAATATGAACTCGAAGTAGTACGCGATAGTCGCGATAACTGCATTATTGTCTGCTCGATTGAAAATTTTGATGCGATGGGCATACATACGGGTGATTCTATCACTGTGGCACCCGCGCAAACTTTAACTGATAAAGAATACCAACACATGCGCAATGCCGCGATTGCAGTATTACGCGAAATTGGCGTAAATACCGGTGGCGCCAATGTACAGTTTGGCATTAACCCCAAAGATGGCCGTTTAGTTGTAATCGAGATGAATCCGCGCGTCTCTCGCTCATCAGCCTTGGCATCGAAAGCAACTGGGTTTCCTATTGCCAAAGTTGCAGCTAAATTGGCAATTGGTTATACCTTAGATGAATTACGCAATGAAATCACTGGCCAACAAACGCCTATTTCCTTTGAACCTACCATCGATTATGTAGTCACTAAAATACCGCGTTTTAATTTTGAAAAATTTCCCACCACCGACCCACGGTTAACCACACAAATGAAATCTGTAGGCGAAGTGATGGCAATTGGTCGCACATTCCAAGAATCGCTACAAAAAGGCATACGTAGTTTAGAAGTAGGCGCTTATGGTTTTGAACCGCACGTCGACTTAGCAGCAGAAGACGCGCACAAACAAATCCAACGCGAATTACGGATCACGGGTTGGAATCGTTTATGGTACATCGCAGATGCGTTTCGCGCTGGTTTTACCCTAGAAGAAGTACACCAACTTTCCCATATTGACCCTTGGTTTTTAGCACAAATTGCTGATCTTATTAATACTGAACAAAAAATTGCTGAACAAGAATTAACTCAAATTGATCGCGCTCAAATGTATCATTTAAAACGCCAGGGTTTTTCGGATCATCGTTTAGCACAATTATTAAATGTTAACGAAGCCGAAATTCGTCATTATCGCCAGCAGCTTGGAATACGACCAGTATACAAGAGAGTAGATACTTGTGCCGGCGAATTTGCTACCAGCACCGCTTATTTATATTCCACTTATGAAGAAGAATGTGAAGTAAAACCCACACAGCGTGAAAAAATCATGGTGTTAGGTGGGGGTCCAAATCGTATCGGTCAAGGTATTGAATTTGATTATTGTTGCGTGCATGCAGTATTCGCCTTTCGCGAAGCAGGCTATGAAACTATTTTAGTAAATTGCAATCCTGAAACAGTTTCTACCGACTTTGATACCGCCGATCGGCTTTATTTTGAACCGTTAACCTTAGAAGATTTATTAGAAATTATCGCCGTTGAAAAACCTAAAGGCGTTATCGTGCAATACGGTGGGCAAACGCCATTAAAACTTGCGCGCGCATTGACTGAGGCGGGTGTAACCATTCTTGGCACGAGTGCTGATGCAATTGATCGTGCGGAAGATCGTGAACGCTTTCAACAATTCATCCATAAACTCGGTTTATTACAACCCCCTAACGGCACAGTACGTAGCATCGAAGAAGGCATTCGTCTTGCCAAAGTATTTGCTTATCCATTAGTCGTAAGACCTTCTTATGTTTTAGGTGGTCGTGCAATGGAAATTATTTACAACGAACAAGAATTATTGCGTTATTTACACAACGCCCCTGAAATTTCAGCGGCAGCGCCTTTATTGCTCGATCATTTTCTCGATAATGCGATCGAAGTTGATTTAGATGCGGTGTGCGATGGTAAAAATGTTTTAATTGGCGGAATTTTGGAACATATTGAACAAGCTGGCATTCATTCGGGCGACTCAAGTTGCTCATTACCCGCTTATAGTTTGAGCCAAGAGATTCAAGACACTTTGCGCACACAACTTAGTCAAATGGCATTGGAATTAGGTGTCATTGGATTAATTAATGCGCAATTTGCTATTCGTGATAACCTGATTTATGTTTTAGAAGTTAATCCACGCGCCTCACGTACGGTACCCTTTGTTTCTAAAGCTACCGGTTTACCATTAGCAAAAATTGCTGCACGCTGCATGGTAGGTATTAGCCTAGCGCAACAAAAAAATTACCAAGAAAGTATTCCATCTTATTATTCTGTCAAACAGCCTGTTTTTCCTTTTGCGAAATTTCCTGGTGTAGACCCCATTTTAGGGCCTGAAATGAAATCCACTGGCGAAGCAATGGGTATTGGTGATACTTTTGGCGCAGCATTTGCTAAAAGCATGTTAGGTGCTAACACCATTTTGCCGCAACCGGGTCGTGTATTTATTAGCGTACGCGATGCCGATAAAAATCAGGCTATAGCTGTTGCCAAACGTTTAATCCAATTAGGATTTGAAATTGTCGCAACCCGTGGTACTGCACGGGTATTGCAGAGTGCCAATGTACCCTGCGAAGTGGTTAATAAAGTTAACGAAGGTCGACCACACATTGTGGATATGATAAAGAATGACCAAATTGTTTTAATCATCAACACCACTGAAGGCCAACAAGCAATTGCTGATTCTTTTGCAATTCGTCGCAACGCAGTGCAACATAAAGTGTGTTACACCACCACCTTAGCCGGCGGCCACGCTATTTGTCTTGCATTGCAGCAAGGCGCTATCAATACGGTTCATCATTTACAAGAATTACACCAAGGCAATCATCATCATTCCCCCGCCACAGAATCAGATTAGTACTACTCCGTTAAGTTAAAATTTGTCGTCCCGCGGCTTGACTGGCGGGATCCAGCATTTCCGTCATTGCGAGGAGCGTTAGCGACGCGGCAATCCACCAAGACCCGTCATTGCGAGGAGCGTTAGCGACGCGGCAATCCACCAAGAC
>JBAUEV010000136.1:0-6160 GCA_049678805.1 Gammaproteobacteria bacterium | reverse complement strand
ATTCATCATTGCCCCTGCAATGGTCAAAATACTAACAAAATAAGTCAATTTCTTAATCATAATCTAACCTCTAAAATGAATCTTCGTAATCGGGTATTGCACTTGCCAATAATTGACTTGGATCACTATTGCCAACATTGCCTAAGCCCTTCAATTGCAATTGGACATAATAATTATTTTCAAATTGTGGATTTCCTAGTGGATTTGTAGCCGTAATAATACGGCTTGCAATTGCACGTATTGCCCAACAACAGCTTTGGTATTCTAAACCATAAAAATAAGACTGTGGATAGCTGTGGCTGATATTATAATTCCAATTGCCCACTGCACTCCAGCGTTCAGTGAGCGGAATGGCAGCTGCAATATTGAAGCGGTTTAAGTTATTTTGCGAGCTGGAGGGATCATTTAACTTAATGACATCCCCACCGCGCAGAAAATTATAACCAATATTAAAAATGGTTTTAGAGGAAGGTAAAAAATTCAAATCGAGATCACCATTGTTTATTTGATTACGATTGGGGTCCCAGGCAGCATCCGAAGTAATATTCAATTTTTCTGTTAAGTTATAGCTTAATTCACCTACTAACGGGGAGTTATTGTCATGCACGTGTGGGTTGATAACGGGCTCGCTGTTATCAAACACGTGCTGCTGATTCAAATAAAATGCTTCAGCAACGCTCACATGTGCTTTTTCTTCGTTGGTGTAATCGTCCAATAGTCGGCTGGTAAGTCCCAGGCTCACTTGGTTAGCATCACCAATGCGGTCAATCCCCACAAAGCGATTGGGGCGAAAGAGCTGGGCAACTGTCAATGCTGGTAAAGTGGTATCAAACTCTGGAATATTAGTTTGATTTACAATAGGGACATACAAGTAATAAACACGGGGTTCCAAGGTTTGAGTGACTGCGTGATTCCAAAGATGCCAGTCGCGATCAAAGAACAATCCGCTGTCAATATCAAAAATAGGAATTTCGCGATTGATACTGTTGGGCGTGTTGGGACTAAAAGGTAATTGATTTTGTAATGAATAATAGGTGGCATCTAATTGTAATTGGGGAATAATATAGCCGTCATATTTTTCAAGCGGCCAGCGGACTGAGGGTTGAAAATTAAAACGTGAGCCCGTTACGATAGGCTCACCAGTGAAGAAATCACGTCGGCGATCAAAGCGCACTGCTTGAGTATCAAGATGATAATCCAAGCTACCCGGTTCACCGGGAAAGTCTCCGCTTAAGTTCAGTTCGGGAACTCGAGAATATTGATCTTCTACCAGTTGGTCGGTATAAGGATGTAGGGTTTGAAACGCTTGTAAACGACCTAAAAAACGCCAATTTTCATTTTGATATTGCAGGGTGCCACGATTAAGCAACTGGTCTGTAGTAGTCATATTGGCAGTGCTACCAAAATCCTGAAAATAATAATCATCCGTCGCGTAATTCAAATCAGCATTGGTAGACCAATGTGGATTGAATATTGTGCTATCGGTAAAAGAGAAAAACCCACGGTTATCGCTATCTCTTTCGAGTTGGGACAGGTAAACGTTGCCGCCCGGAACGTCTTGTAACATTTGTGGGCCATTCGCCTGAAATTCTCTAAAAAGACGGTCAGAAGGCAAGAAGCTAAAATTAAAATCCCCGCTGCTACGATGAGTTAAGTAACGATACAGCAAATTGTATTGCAAACCGCGATTGCCATAAACATGAGGCGTAATAGTAGCATCGTAATTGGGAGCTAAATTCAAATAATACGGAAAACTCAGATCAACGCCGCTTTTGTTAGAGTAACCGTAGGTGGGGAATAAAAAACCAGTTTTCCGGCGATTGTCTAACGGAAACGTAAAATAGGGAAAATAAGCTACAGGCACACCAAATACCTTTAACCGTGAATTGATAGCGGTGCCCCACCCTTCGTGCTTATCTAAGTTAAGGCGTCCAGCTTCGACTTGCCACATACGCTGGGTGGGTGGGCAGGTGGAATAAGTGGCTTCTTTAAGCTTCAGTACCCCTGAAGATTCACGATGTGCTTGGCTCGAAGTACCCCACGCATCCAGCACTTCGCCTTTGACTTCCCGGGCTAATCGATAAATCACGTCACCTAAGGTCATTTCTTTTTTCGCTAGATCAATATGCGCCTGTTTGGCAACCACCACTTTGCCTGCTTCAAAAAAGTGTACATTACCCTCAAGATCAATCGTCTCTAACTGACCAGTTTGTTGGTTACGATGCAAATGAGCAATATCTGCTGTTATTTCGCGCCCGGGCTGCGTAACTGTTACGTTACCTTTCAGAATAGAAATGCCCGTTTGCGAAAAGTAGGAGCTTTGATTGGCGGTAATAGTGGTGGCTTGCTCCTTGGCAGGCAAGGGGTTTGGGTAAGCACGCACGATTTCGGGTTCTAGATAATAGCCGCCACAAATGTTTTTTGCTGGAACCCAGCCTAACGTAGTGGCATAAAAAGCCATCAGCGATGGGCTGGTTGACACCGCGGGTGTAGGTGGCATTTGCCCTGTGGCGGCCACTGCGGCAAGCTCAAAGGCTAGTAGCATGACAAGCATTTGGCATGCTAAAGTTAACAACTTAAAATGTTTCACGCTATTTATATTTCAATTATTTGATGGGTAGTAAGGATTCTGGTGCCCATTTTAAACGGGCTTGGAGGCAACGCCAAGTAAAAAGCGGCTATATATGATGATACAACGAACTGAAAACCTACAAAACTGGCTGGCACAACAACTACACGACCCTATTTTAGGCTTTGTTGCCCTAACAGGGGATGCCAGCTTTCGCCGCTATTTTCGCCTCACTCTACCAAATAGCACCCTCATTGCCGTGGATGCTCCCCCCGACAAAGAAGACAGCCATTCTTTTGTCCAAGTGGCGCAAGCTTTCGCGCAAGCAGGATTGCAAGTACCTAAACTCTTAGCCTATGACCTACAGCAAGGATTCCTGCTACTTTCTGACTTAGGCGATCAATTGTATTTACCCCTGCTCAATGACCAGACAGTGGATGTGCTTTATCAAAAAGCAATCGATGCGTTATTTAAAATCCAACAATGTCCTTTGCCACAAGCCCCGCTTTATGGGGCAGAGTTATTAACGCGTGAAATGCAATTAGGTAAAGAATGGTTTTTACAAAAACACTTAGGATTACAGTTAAATCAAACAGAAGAACAATTATTACAAACAACATTTGCCGCATTAGTCCAATCTGCCTTGGCGCAACCACAAGTAAGCGTGCATCGAGATTATCATTCCCGTAACTTAATGCTGTTGCAAAACGGTGAGGTAGGCATTTTGGATTTTCAAGATGCCGTCATTGGAGCCATCACTTACGATTTAGTATCCTTGTTACGTGATTGTTATATCGCATGGCCTCAAACCCAAGTTGAACGTTGGGTATTAAACTATCAACAACGTGCTCTTGCATTGGGACTTCTTACTGAAAATAATCCACAACAGTTTGCGCATTGGTTTGATTGGATGGGATTGCAACGGCATCTTAAATGCCTTGGGATTTTCACTCGCAAATATTACCGCGATCATGCCCCTGGGTATCTTGCCGATGTACCCCGGGTGTTACAATACATTGTCGCTGTTACCCAACGCTATCCAGAATTAGCAACGTTTCATCAATTTTTGCAAACACGAGTATTAACCGCATTTCAAACACGTGGGATTACAGTGTGAAAGCCATGATTTTAGCGGCGGGTCGTGGGGAGAGGCTGCGTCCTTTAACTGAACACACTCCCAAACCATTATTATTCGCAGGACGCTATCGATTAATCGAACATTTATTATTTTCTCTCGCGCGCGCTCGTTTTTACGATATTGTTATTAATATTTCACATTTACAAGAACAATTTATTGCTGTTTTAGGCAATGGTCAGAATTATGGTGTACAAATCACTTATTCATTAGAACCTGAAGAGGGTGGGTTAGAAACAGGTGGTGGCATTTATAAAGCATTACCGTTATTAGGAAACGCACCCTTTTTAGTAGTCAATGGCGATGTATGGACAGATTATCCATTTCAAAATTTGTCCCATTCATTAAATGGCTTAGCGCATTTAATTCTCGTTGATAATCCATCGCATAATCTGCAAGGTGATTTTCATTTAACGGCTGAAAATAAAGTTTTATCGGAAGGGCAACCTACTTTAACTCTAAGCGGCATGGGTGTTTACCATCCCAATTTGTTTGCTGATTGTAAGCCGGGAAAATTTCGATTAGCGCCTTTATTGCGTGCCATAATGGAGCAAGGTTTAGTAACAGGTGAGCACTATCGTGGCAATTGGTTGGATGTAGGTAATGTGCAACGGTTAGAAGAATTAAATTCTATGCTTAATGAAAAATAGGATAGTAAGCGGGGTATTCATCAAGATGGGCATTTGATTTTTCACCCGTTTCATTATATAAGATTCAAAAATTTTAAGAGGGGGAATCCAATATGCCCAAATCAAATAAACAGCGTAAAGCAATTTTTATAGAGTTAGAAAATCTAACAACACAAACTCCTACAGAATCTGGACCTCCATCCGCATCAGCTATTGCAGAACCTCTTTCGCTTAGCGATTTGCCTGAAGAAATTCACTTTTTAATTTTTCAGCAATTAAGCGATATTAATGATTTTTCTGCGTTAGCTCTGACTGATCGTTTGCATCAAGAGCGTGTTATGCAATTTCTCAATCAGCCAAAAGATATAAGACAAATATTGAATATATTTGACAGCTTGCTGAGTACCGAGGGTAAATCTCCAGAACAAATGATTCAAGATAATAAAAAAGTGCGAAGATCAAGTTTGTTGTTGAATCAGCTAGGTTTAGTAGAGCAAATCCATCAACAAAAGGATGAGGCTAGCGTGTTACTGTATGCACTGACTACAATGAATATCCATTCTGTAAATTGGCATGAGCTTGTGCCGTTGATTAGTGATGAAGTAAGCAGCTTGGGCTATGGTCTAATTGGTATAGAGCGGAAGTGGAGGGGGGTGACAAATGGAAACCTTTGTGGCGGGGGGACGCTGGTGGTCCGTCTAGGCGGCTTGAATCGCAGATTGGACTCTTGTTGAACGATACTCCTAGAGATGAGAGAGACGCCCGAATTGCAGAGCTCAATCAGGTGCTTAAGGAACGTAATAATCAGCCATGGCAATGGGTTAGGATGAGTTTAAGGTATAGTGTACGAGGTTTTCGTAGAATAACAGGCGAACAAAATATGCTCGATTCTCCTATTATGGATACGAGGATAAATCTTTTTTTAGAATCAGTCACCTACGTAAGTCTTAAAGGTATTCAAGCAAACGGAAAGCGGCTCGATAGCCTTCAGAGATTTTGGCATTATGATTTTCAGAATGCTAATTTTCAAAGATCTTACCTGAACTCTTTCTTGTACGATAATAATGGGTCTTTGCCATGCCTCAATTTTAAAGGCGCCAATTTTGAGAAGAGTACATTTAGCGGTAATATCCAAAAAGTGGATTTGCAGGGTGCTAATTTAGAAGGTGCTGATTTGAGCCACGCTGATTTATCTGATGCTAATTTGCGAGGTGCCAACCTGCAAGGTGCTTGTTTAATCAAAACATACGAAGGGCGTGATGGTTATGGTGAACCTGAAATTACTACATATGCTCTTAAATTAACAAGAGCTGATATAACAGGAGCCAATTTTCAAAACACCGAGTGGTACAATCTCAATCTCGATGAAAACGCGAGAAGTGAAATCGTCGCAACACAGCTACCTGCTGTGTGGAAAGAATACGATGATAATTTAGAAAAGAATAGCGTTTTTGCACCTTCTACCGTTGAAGGAAAAGTCTACGCTATTAAAAACAGATTCTTTTCCAGTGCTCAGAATCAATACAATCAGCAGAAAGCTATAGAGGATTTACGTATAAATTTATCGGCATCCGACATTAATGAATTGAAAAAGTACGAACTTTTATGCAATTATATGAATGATCCGGCTAATAAACATTCGGATTTTTATAATATAGTAGAAGAAAAACTGGGAGGTCGTTGGTTTGAAAAATCAAACAATCCACAACCGGTAGAAGAGGCAGCGTCATCGTCATCATTGAGTCATTAAGGATGCCCGTTCACCCTTCGAGACGCGGCACTTCATGCCGCTCCTCAGGGCGAACGATAGAAACTGAAAGTCGTTCG
>JBAUEV010000135.1:0-5644 GCA_049678805.1 Gammaproteobacteria bacterium | reverse complement strand
AGAGTATCGCCGTGAATACTGCAAAAAGCTTTGCAAGGTACTTGAAGAAAATGGTATTCCGTTAAATGATTTTGAAAAAGAAGCTATTTTGCATGATAACAGTATTGTAGAAATCATTCGGCAATATGAAAATCTCAACTTACCATTAGCCGTTAGCAAAGAAAAACTTCCTGAAAAAGCGAGTTATTTCTTCCAATTAATGGCTTGGTTTGCAATCCATGCCTCTTTAGCCCGACGTTTGGAGCCTCATACGCCGGATGATGTTAATAAATTGTTGGAGTAACACGATGCCTGCTTTAAAACCTTTAAGATCTTTGTTAGAAACCGCTGATAAAGAAGCGGATAAAATCTTTGCTACACAACAGAAAAAAGTGGATAGTACAAAAAAAGAATTTGGAAAACTTCATCTGCAAGCAGATAAAATTTACAAGGAGCTTAATGGATTAGTGTATGAATTAAAAACAATGCAAGAAACTTATAAAATAGCCGGGCCTAGGCCTAAACCTAAACAAGTTGGGCCAACAAAAGAAGGTGAATTACCACAACAAACACCCAGCACAGGAGCTGGTAGAAAATAAACAGCTGTATTTCAATTTTATCATCTATTCATTATTGTAGACTTCGACTACTTGGCCTTCGTCGTTGAGCATTTGTAAAGAAGGTTTTGCATTTTCACTACGTGCTTGCTCAAGCTGTTGTAAATAGTTTTGATCCACTCCCCCTGTAATGTAATTACCGGTAAATACTGAATCTTCAAAGCGACTGATTTGAGGATTACCTTGACCAACCGCTTCATAAAGTGCAGTTAAATCTTGGTAGATTAACCAATCAGCACCAATTAATTTTGCTATTTCATCCGAAGTACGTTGGTTGGCAATCAATTCCTTGGAGGAAGGCATATCAATACCGTATACATTGGGATAGCGCACTTCGGGTGCAGCAGAGGCGAAATAAACTTTTTTAGCGCCTGCATCACGTGCCATTTGGATAATTTCTTTAGAGGTGGTACCACGCACAATGGAATCGTCTACTAACAATACATTTTTGTCTTTAAATTCCACACCGATGGCATTTAATTTTTGACGCACTGATTTACGTCGTAATTTTTGTCCCGGCATGATGAAGGTGCGACCAATATAGCGATTTTTTATAAATCCTTCGCGGTAAGTTATCCCTAATTTTTCAGCTAAAGGCAACGCGGCAGTGCGGCTAGTGTCTGGAATAGGAATCACAACATCAATATCATGTTGTGGATGTTCACGAAGAATTTTTTCTGCTAATTTTTCGCCTAGGTGTAAACGGGCTTGGTGTACAGAAATTTTATCCAGGATAGAGTCAGGACGTGCTAAATAAACATATTCAAAAATACAGGGGTTTATCGCAGGATTATCAGCACATTGTTGACGATGTAATTGCCCTTGTAAATCAATAAAAACGGCTTCACCACCTTGAACATCGTCTAATAATTGATAACCCAATGCATCTAAAGCCACACTTTCTGAGGCAATCATATAATCCGTGCCCGCATTGGTTTCACGCTTACCGTAAACCAGTGGGCGAATGCCGTTTGGATCACGAATGCCTACTAAACCATAACCGGCAATCATAATGACAGTGGCGTAACCGCCTTTGCAACGACGATGTAGCGCGCGTACTGCTTGAAATAAGGTGCTGGGGTCTAAATCAATTTTGCCGATTTTCTGTAATTCATAGGCAAAAATATTGAGTAATACTTCGGAATCGGAATGAGTATTTAAGTGTCGTAAATGGGTGCGCAACACATCACGCTGTAACGCTTGGGTATTGATAAGATTACCATTATGTACAATGGCTAGGCCATAAGGTGAATTAACGTACAAAGGTTGTGCTTCAGCACTACTGGCGCTGCCAGCAGTGGGATAACGTACATGTCCAATACCCATATTACCTTGTAAGCGCAGCATGTGTTCAGCACGAATCACATCACGTACTAAACCATTTCCTTTGCGTAAATAGAAATGTCCTCGATTGCAAGTCATTACACCTGCCGCATCTTGACCACGATGCTGCAACATGGTTAAAGCATCATATAATTCTTGATTAACTGCACCCTTTGCCAAAATACCGACTACACCACACATAACATTTATTGCTCCGGTTGAGAAGAAGTATTCACAGAGGCATTGGCAACAGTTGTTTCCTCAGGATGGAATAATTCTGCACTGAGTTCAGCAGGCACAAATTCTTGTAGCCAAGCCATTATTCCGCGCATATGCGGGATTAACCGTGAATTTTGCCACCATGGAGTATGGGATAAACTCATCATTTGTGCGGCTAACAAAATGACAGACACCAATAAAACCCCCCGCCCAACACCAAATGCCACGCCCACTATTCGATCGGTTCCATTTAAGCCTGTAACAGCTACCAAGCGTGAGCATAGAAAATTCACCAGTGCGCCAATCATCAGTGTAGCAATGAGCAGCGACAAAAACGCTGCGATCAAACGTAATGAATTGGAATGTAGATAATTATTGAGTAATGGGGTATTGGCAAGCAAATTTGCATAATGCAATGCGACCCAAAAAGCAGCCACCCAGGTGGCTAATGCTAACGCTTCACGAACAAACCCACGTAATAAGCTCACTAAGGCGGACAAAAAAATCAATGCAATAATGCTGTAATCAACCCAGTTGGGGCTTTGCCACGCCATACTATTCCTATCAATTAAAGTTTTAGATGCCGTCATGGTACGATTGCGGTCTGCTATTCGAACCTTCTCTTGCTAGCGGTTCCCCTGTGTCGTTTTGTGCTCCACGGTACGTCCTTGTACCATCCCGTAAAGCCGTTCACCCTGAGGAGCGGCACAACGTGGGGAACCGCTAGCAAGAGAATGACTTTACATGCACTTTTAAGCCGGAACTACAATGCTGTGAATAGCAAAATGTTCGTTTATTTGTTTGGCGATTCGCTCAGCTTGTTCACGCTGTATTTCAGGGCCAAGGTAAACCCGAGTAATGGTGCCATGTGAAGTATGAATTGGTTTTATCTGAGCTACAAAACCTTGAGCATGTAGTTGTTGTACCAATCTTTCAACATTTTTTTGTTCAGCAAAGCTACCCACTTGTATGATCCAACCCTGTTCTTTAGTCCCCGATTTTTTCTCTTGTATTTGGGTAATGTGAGTGGGCGAGTGGTGTTTTTCATGATGTGTTGCAGCATGAGCAGATTCGGATTTTGGACGAGGTGATTGCTGGAATTGTTGCTGCGTTCCTTGTAATACACCCGATTCAGATGCGGCAATTCCTTTGTTGGCTGACTGAGGTGCAGTGGTTTCAGGTTGATTATTGGCAGTGGGCTGAGAAGTAATGGGAGCTGCCTCGTTACTCATGTTATTCGGGATTGAAGTAGTGGTGTTAGAAGGGGCTACTTTGGGGACTTGTTCCATAGTAACTGTTGGGTTATAAGGGCCTGGCTGGTCCTTCTGTACTTCGTTCGTATTGTTTGTGGATGGAGGCGGTGCAGTTATAGCCGCCATTGCTGGGTTAGGCGCGGAGGCGTTGTTTTCAGTATTGCTAGAAGTTGCTACTGAAGGAGTGGCGTTAGATTGCTCAGTTAGCTGGGGTTGCGCGGCGACGGCAGGCGGCTCCGCTGAAGGAGTAGGGTTAGCTTGCCCAGTGATCTGGGGTTGGGCAGAGGCAGCCGGCGGCTCCGCAGAAATTGTTGGATTGACAGGAACTAACTGCTGGTTCTGAGCCTGATTAGCGTTGTCCGTAGGTGTGGATGGTGTGGCTGCTGCAGGAGTATTGTTTTCAGTATTGGTAGCAGATGTTGCTGTAGCAGCAGTATTAGGTTGTTCAGTTGCTTGGTTAGGTGATTGAAAAACAATGTCATCGGGTGCTGTTGGGGAAGCCGGAGTATTGGTTGCTTGAGGCGATTGTTGAGGTGCCGGCGGCGCACTCGCTGATAGTTGCGCTATTGTTGGTTGTGCAGCGGCAGAGGCTAAGTTAGGCGCTGGATTTTTGGCTTGCAGGTTTGATGGATTGGATGAACCCGAGCGGCTAAATAAAATTGGTACAAAAACGAGCGCAATAGCGACCAGAATAATTAAACCCATGATGCGTTGTTTCACGTTTGTCTCCACCTTCGTTCAGTTTTCAAGTTCAAGCAAAATTGATTAAGTTCAGTTACAGGCTGTCTTGTTTAGTTAGTTTGAGTTTCTAATAGCTTTAGTCCAGCTTCTACCGTATGGAACGAACCAAATATTAAAATTCTGTCGCTTGTTTCGCAAGCGTTTATAGCTTGTTGTAAGGCCAACTCAATGGAAGAACAATTATAGCATATTTTATCGGTTAATAGAGCTAATATTGCAGTTAAGGTTTGTGCAGATGCGCCGCGCGCCACGGACAAACTACCCACATACCAAGTGTCTACGGCATCTGCCAATGTGGCCAAGGTATTTTTTATATCTTTATCCGCTAACATGCCTACTACAGCTAAAGTTCGTCCAGTACACGGTTCCTGTTTAAGTCGCTTAGCAACCCAGCGGGCAGCATGGGGATTATGGGCAACATCGGCGATACAGGTGATAGGTAGTGGTAAGCGTTGCCAACGGCCAGCGAGTTTGGCTTGCCGCAAGCCTTGATGGATTGCAGTTTCAGACACCGGCAATTGGTTTTGCAATAAACTAAGTGCCATCAATGCGCTAGCGGCATTTTGTATTTCAAGATGTGGCTGTGGCAAATTACGCCATGTTTGTTGGGGAGAATACCAATGCCAACCGTTAGCAATGGGTTCATAATAGAAATCGCGATTTAAGCAATACAACTTACTCGAAAGTTGATCGGCTATTTGCTGAATGCTATTAACAGGGGTGGTATCGCCAAACACGGCGGGTTTATTAGAACGTAAAATCCCCGCTTTTTCACAGCCAATCGTTTCACGGTCCTGGCCTAACCAATCCATGTGATCTAAGTCAATTGTGGTAATAACCGCGACATCGGCATCAATAATATTCACGGCATCTAAGCGCCCACCTAAACCGACTTCAAGAATCAATGCGTCTAATTGAGCATGTTGAAAAATTAATAGAGCAGCTAACGTGGTAAATTCAAAAAAAGTAAGTGGAATATCCCCGCGTGCGGATTCAATTTTTTGCAACGCAACACAAAGTGAAGCATCATCAATTTCTTGACTGTTAATCCGAATACGTTCATTAAAATGTAATAAATGAGGTGAAGTGTAAGCACCGACCCGATAGCCAGCATTGCGTAAAATGGTTTCTAAAAAACAGACGCAAGAGCCTTTGCCATTAGTACCAGCGACAGTGATAACAGGATGAGGAAAAGATTTTAATGATAATTTCTGAGCGACTGCACTAATACGTTGCAATCCCAGCTCAATTGTGCGTGGATGAAGTTGTTCTAAATAGCTAAGCCATTCGGCTAAATTATGTGGCGTTTGCATGGGTATAGAACTTTTGAAAAAAACTGCATTTATCCGTTCACGACTTGATGAGTCAATTTTGCTAACAAGCCAGCGATCCGATCACGCAATTGGCGGCGATCAATAATCATATCAATGGCACCATGTTCCAATAAAAATTCGCTGCGCTGAAAACCTTCTGGTAATGTTTGACGTACAGTTTGTTCAATCACTCGTGGTC
>JBAUEV010000134.1:0-2913 GCA_049678805.1 Gammaproteobacteria bacterium | reverse complement strand
GGTGGATTGCCGCGTCGCTAACGCTCCTTCCTAATGACGAGTTTTTAATGTTCGACTAAAAAATGAAATTTACATATTGTTCAAAAAACCCAGCCCCCACAACAAGTGCGAGGTGACAATTGGAAAGTACAAATGATCCTTAAAAACCAACGTATTGCCATCACACCTGGAGAACCTGCAGGGATTGGGCCGGATATTGTATTGCAAATTGCCGCTCAACAAACTTTTCCTGTTGAGATAGTAGCGGTTGCAAATCCTGAGCTAATGGCAGAACGTGCCAAACAACTCGATCTTGCTATTAAGATACTTCCGTTCGATCTTCAGCAACCTGCTAAACCTCATCAACCTGGTCAACTGCTGGTATGGGACATAGCACTTCCCAAACCATGTTTAGCCGGTATTTTAGAACCCGCTAATGCGCAATATGTATTAAAAACCCTAGAAATTGCAGCGGAAAATTGTCTTAAGCATCATTTTGCTGCAATGGTAACGGGTCCAGTTCATAAAGGCATTATCAATCAAGCGGGATTTACTTTTAGCGGTCATACTGAATTTCTAGCACAATTCTGCCATACAAAATCTGTGGTTATGATGTTAGTCGCAGACACTCTGCGGGTTGCTTTATTAACTACTCATTTACCATTACGTGAAGTGCCACAAGCAATAACTACTGCGCGGTTAAGCGAAACGTTACAGATTTTACATCACGCTTTGCAGCAGCAATTTCATATTTTACTGCCACGTATTTTAGTGGCGGGGCTTAATCCCCATGCGGGAGAAGGTGGACATTTAGGACATGAAGAAATTGAAATTATCACACCAACATTGACCCGACTGCGCGAACAAGGTTTGCAACTGACAGGCCCTTTACCTGCTGATACGCTTTTTACGCCTCAATATTTACAGCAAGCTGATGCTGTGTTGTGCATGTATCACGATCAAGGCCTACCGGTGCTGAAATATGTGGGTTTTGGCCATGCAATTAACGTTACTTTGGGATTACCTATTATTCGCACTTCTGTGGATCATGGCACTGCATTGGATTTAGCTGGAACAGGTAAAGCACAGAGCGGTAGTTTATTGGCAGCGATAAAGTTGGCAGTTGAATTGAGTCAGGATAGTAGTACATAGATATTTTGTAATAGCTCAATCCCCCTTTAAGGGGAGGAAACAAGGGGACTGAGCTATTACGTTATTTTTTTAATGGGCACCATTCGTATTACCAACAGCAATAGATGCTCCTTCATTGTTGTTAGGGGTGAGTTTGACAGCATTTATTATTTTTTCTACCCCCTTTTCAAGGGGGTTTTTATTAAAAAAGAAAGTTGCTGGTACTCCTCCCGTGCCTCCTCCCCCAATAGCCGTAGTAACCATGATTGCCAAATGCGCTTTAGCCGCTATGAGTAAAGCTTTAGCTGTTATGAGTAAAGCTGTCATACCCAAGCCCAATACTCCAGCTGGCGTCAGACAAAAAGCGACGACAACAGAAGCTAGAAATGCTATGCCCATAATCGTTACAAATTTCCTTATTGCTCTACCTAACTTAAGTCCTACTGAAGGGACATATTTAGCAAGGTCATCAAGCTTATTTCCCACTATTGCATTAGCAATGTCTACTATTTTTTGAGGTTGCTTTTTGTCATATAATTCATTAAGCAACTCAAAACGTAGCTCTATTAAAGACGATTGTTTTGATATATAAAACATCATTTTTTTACCTATTTTCTTTTTTTCTTCTTCTAGTACACTCAGTGGTTTTTCTTTCTTCTTTTGTCCTTTAGCGATCTGCTCTTTGACCTCATCCTCGTTGTTTATCAATGAATAAAATTTTTCGACTTTTTTCCTTTTTTCTTCCTCTAGATTAGCAATTTCGTTGCCTACTTCCTCAATATAGGCAGTGATCCTACCAAAGGCAGCACCCACCTTTAAATATTCCACATATTCTTCATCAGTTGCATTCTCTGGCACAGAAATGAGTAACAAATCATCTTTTCTTTCTCTTTGTATTTGTTTTTGAGTCTCAGCCACAAGGTTAGGGTTTTTACTAATTACTATTATTGTTTGGTTATTTTCAGGTGGCAGAATTGTTTGCTGAGTAAAAGTAATTTTATCTTTCAGTGTTAGTGTTGTTTCAAGTTTGCTAAGAATATCCTTCCTCGTTTCTATATCCTTCTGCATCTCTTGGCGGAATACTTCTGCTACTGTTTTTTTTGAGCTAGAGGCAGCACTATTTTCAGCGTTTTCAGCAGCAGATACTATTGCATTTGATGTGGACAGTTGTTGTGTAGGCTGAGGGGTTTCATTTTCAAATTGTTTATTAATATATGTTTCATACGCCTTAATTAATTGTGCCCACTTGTATTGACAATATTCTTCTGCGGCGCAGAGTAATTGGCCCATATATGCTTTATAGGCATCAATAAATGGATCAGCATCCTTTTTTATTGGAAGGAGTAACTTCTTCATTAATTGATCCAGGTGTGTTTCATATTCTTCTAAGCTCTTCCTAACCTTTGACTGATATGTATATTCATTCTTAGCTTCAGCTTCTCTCTCCCCCCTGGAAGTCGAGTAACTAAAAACGTTTTTCGCCAATGACTTAACGCTGCTAGACGCGACTACCGCGGGCTCGGAGACTCGTGCTTTGCACTTCCCTGCCTTATGTGGTGGTGTAAATTTTTTTTTAATTTCATTGGAGTTTTCGACATACACTTTATATGCCTGATTTAACGTTTTGCATAAGTTTTTCAAAAACTCTTCATGCTTTTCTTTTTCATCTTTAGATACTTTCTCACCTAATTTTTCACTAAGTCTTTTAGCAAATACATCAGCTTCCGCATTTAAATCCGTCTCAGGTTTATATATTTTATTTTTAACTTCTTTAACAAAAGATTGAATGTCGAGAAATAATAA
>JBAUEV010000133.1:0-8363 GCA_049678805.1 Gammaproteobacteria bacterium | reverse complement strand
GTTACCGGTAGCGGGTGTGGTATGTTGGATGTTGGGCTTTCCATTTATGCAGCGCTACAGCAAAAGCTATTTAAAAAAGCACCCTGAAAAGAAAGGGAAAGATATCGAAACCACGCGCCGCGCCTGTGAGAAATTTAAAGATCAGCCCATTGCGATCATCAATTTTGTCGAAGGAACGCGATTTACTCCAGAGAAACAACAACGCCAGGCTTCATCGTACCAACATTTGCTTACGCCAAGAGCGGGTAGTTTTGCGTTTGCCATGGCAGCCATGCAAAATCATCTGAGTGGTGTGATTGACACTACCATTATTTATCCAGAGCCAAACACCAATTTCTGGCGTTTTTTATGTGGTAAAGTGCCAAAAATCATTGTTCGTTATCATGTATTGCCGTTTGATGCTGAAATGAAGAGCGATAATGACTCCGATTTTAGTCGACGCTTTCAAATGTGGCTCAATGAATTATGGCGCAAGAAGGAAGTCTTGATAGAAACTACTTTAAAAAATCAACCATCATGAAAAAAAATCTTATTCGTATTGCCACACGTAAAAGTCCACTGGCATTATGGCAAGCTGAATTTATTCGGCAAGCTTTATTGCGAATTTATCCTGAAATTCAAGTTGAATTAATCGGTTTGTTAACCGAGGCTGATAAATTACCTAATGTCTCGCTGTTCAAAATCGGCGGTAAAGGTTTATTCGTTAAAGAGTTAGAAATTGCCTTATTAGAACATCACGCTGATATAGCGGTGCATTCTTTAAAAGATTTGCCCGCTGAATTACCTGATGGATTAATGCTAGCCACCTTTTGTGAGCGTGAAGATGCGCGTGATGTATTTGTTTCATCACATTTTGCATCGTTAAACGAGCTCCCATTGGGTGCGTGCGCGGGCACTTCTAGTTTGCGGCGGCAATGTCAAATTCAAGCCATGCGTCCTGATCTTAAGTGTGAATCGTTGCGCGGCAATGTAGACACCCGGTTACATAAATTGGATGAAGGACAATTTGATGCAATTATTTTAGCGGCGGCAGGATTAAAACGCTTGGGCAAAGAAGAACGCATTCGCCAGTATTTTGCAATAGAAGAATTACTTCCGGCTGTAGGCCAAGGGGCTATTGTGATTGAGTGCCGCGCGGCTGATGTACAAGTGCGGGAATGTATTGCGATGTTAGATCATTTGCCGACCCGTTATTGTGTGACCGCGGAACGCGCTATGAATTATGTACTCAATGGTGGCTGCCAAGTGCCTATCGCCGCACACGCCACATTACTTGATAAAACAGTCTATTTACAGGGTTTGGTGGGTATGCCTGATGGAAAAAAAATCCTTAAATGCACAATAAGCGGCCATCAAAACGAATCGGAGGCCATTGGCAAAGCACTCGCGCAAGATCTTATCGCCCAAGGCGCAGATAAGATTTTGCAGAACTCGAATTAAACAAAGAAGAAGTCTAATGATTGTATGATTGGACGCGTTTTCAGGATGAACGTGATGGGGTCGGCAAAACACTTCTTTTTTCATTTTTTTTAACTTCCCTCTCTATGTTATTTTGCAGTTTTTTCAATTGCAGAGTTGTTTTTCTTGTGGCAAAAAACGGCGCGGAAGAATAAGAAGATTTTGTTACGTTCATCGAATTATAAGTCTTTGAGTTTAGAAGTGTTTTAAATATCTCCAACAAGCGATTGAGAAAAATAGTAATCGCACTCTTATGTTCCCGCGCATGATTATCAATAGCTCTTTTTATCGCGTTCTCGCAGGCATCTTTTTGACGTGTATAATAATCATCATTAATGCCCAGAGAAGGAGTTTTTTTCTTGTCTTTTGATAATACATTAAAATTTGACTTTTTTTCGCAGGGGATTTCATTCAGGTCAAGACATAAAGTTATGCGGATTCTATATAGATCACAATATACTGTATTAAGAGGAGATGGTAAACCTTTGACAATTGTATCGGACTTTTGAACGTATTTTTCAATAATTTCGTTAATTTTTTTTATTTTTTCCTCAGATAATTCTTTTGTTTCTGATGTAACTTGAATAGTTGCATCAGCTTTAGTATTTGATTTTTCTTCAATAATTTTTTTAATTTCTTCTTCAAATGATTCTTTTGACTGTATTTCGTAGGGGATTTCACTTAGACAAAGACATAATGTTATGTGGATTCTATATCTATATAGGTCACGATATAATGTATCAAGAGGAGATGGTAAACCTTTGGCAATTTCCTCGGACTCTTGAATGTTTGTTTCAGTAATTTCTTTAATTTTTATAATTTTTTCCTCAGATAATTCTTTTGTTTTTGATATAACTTGATTACCTGCATTAGCTTTAGCATTTGATTTTTCTTCAATAATTTGTTTAATTTCCTCTTCAAATGATTTTTTTGTTTCTGATGCAACTTGAATAGAAGTTGGTTGCCACATTTTTATTTCTTCTAGTGCAGGCACTAATACTCCTGATAGTTGTTTCAATCTCAGGTTTGCCAGAGCATTCTCTTTAGTCAGGACTCGCGGTAGTTGCTTCGTAGCTAATGCGTCATTAGCCATTTCTAAATAAACCTTGTATTCTATCTTTTTTTTCCGACAATAATCATCATCAATAAGTTCTAGTTGGTTTGTTAAAGCATCTTGTATTTCATTTTGCATGCCGGTGAGTGCTTGATGCAGTGATTGGCTTATAATAAAGTTATTAGAGGGTTTGTTTTCTATTTGCTGTAGCTTCAAATTTATTTGTTTTAATAGTACATTTAACTTTGTTACCGCACTAGAGGGTTTATCTGTATTGAACGCGTTAGCTGACATGTGTAATTTCCCCCCGCTTAATGGGGCGCAGTTTCTCTCTGAAATGAAGCGGCCGGCTTCGAAAGGTTATTAGAAATCATTATAATAAATGATAAATATTAAGGTAATCTTAACTGAGATGTAAAAACATGCTTATTTTGGGGTTTTTAATGGATTCTTGTTTCCTCCCCCTTCAAGAGGGAGGGAATAATTCGGAACCATTTATTCAACAGCGCCTTTGCAGGGGGAGGGAACGGCACCACAAAAACGACTTTGAGCAAAGGGTAAATCGGCAGAAATGCACAATACCACTACATTCTACGTGCTGCGGCTTGTCCCTAAGTCATCCCAATCGTTCTCAACCATCTTTCTACTAACCGAGGCCATCCAGCTATTGGAAGCTGGGTGTGCCGCACCCCAAACCCATGCCCACCTTGTGTGTACAAATGCATTTCCACGGGAACACCAGCGTTTTTCAATGCAATGTAGTAAACCAATGAGTCATTCACATTGTCTACAGGGTCATCTTCCACCTGCAACAAAAACGTCCGTGGCGTCTGACGGGTAACTGGAACGTTTGGATTCAACTCAAATTTCTTAGGGTCAATCCATAAGTGGCCAGGATAAACGGCAACTGTAAAATCTGGACGGGAACTTTGTTTGTCCGCTGCATCGATAGGTTGGTATATACGTTGATTAAAATGCGTGCTAGTCGCTGCGGCAAGATGTCCGCCCGCCGAGAATCCCATCACGCCAACTTTGTGTGGATCAATATGCCATTCTGAGGCATGAGAGCGCACTAATCCCATCGCCCTCTGAGCATCTTCCAAGGCCATCGGCGATTGCGGATATGCTCCCCAATTCGGTGCCGTCCTCGGAACTGCTGGTACACGATATTTCAATAACACACAGGTAATTCCTTGTGAGGTTAACCAATTACATATTTCTGTACCTTGAAGATCGATAGCCAAAATCTCGTAGGCGCCACCCGGAAATACGACCACGGCAACGCGCGTATTCTTTCCTTTTGGAGAGTAAACCGTGATTGTAGGCTTTGAGACATTGCTCACTTCAGTCCACGGCTTACCGGCAGCTAGAGGGTTATTTATCACCTTTGTTTCCTCTGGCTTTGTAATAGGTTGCGCATCAGGTATCGCTCCTGCTGGCCACAACGGTATTTGTACATGTCCTGGCGCTGGTTGCCATGCGTCTGCTCGTGCGTTCGTACTGCTAAATGCCAATAGCGTGCAAAAAATAAGCATCAAAAATTTTGTCATAGTTCGTCATCTCCTTGAAATATTTTTTAAGCTAATACTCGAAACCCCGCGGCACCGACCGCGGGGTCCATATTAAGTAAATGGATCCCGCGATCAAGTCGGCGTTGTTGCATATTTCTTATAAATTAAGGTGGTTAGGTAAGAATGTCGTGTGGGGAAGACCGTAGAATACAGGGATGTATTCTCCGACCGCAGGATGCAGTTTTGTCTGAAAACGACACCCACACGACATTCCAAAAATAAGAAAATATGCAACAACGCCGATCAAGTCGCGGGAATTCGGTCCGCAAGCATTCACTTTACTGCAATACTTTAAGGACGGCTTCGTAATCGGGTTCCTCAGTGATTTCTGCTACTTGTTGGGTATAAATAACTTTACCTTTTTCATCCAACACCACCACTGCACGTGACATTAATTCTTCCAAGGGGCCTTCAGCAATAGTAACCCCATACTCTAGGCCAAATTCAGGATGCCGAAACGTAGAAAGCGGTATAACGTGTTGTAACCCCTCGGCACCACAAAAACGACTTTGGGCAAAGGGTAAATCGGCAGAAATGCACAATACGGCAGCATTATTTGATATTTTCCCTGCTTTTTCATTGAATTTGCGCATCGCAGTGGCACAGGTTGGGGTATCTAAGCTGGGAAAAATGCTCAAAATCACCTTTTTACCTCGAAAATCTTGTAATGCAACGTCGCTCAAGTCAGTTTTAGTTAGAGTGCAATCAGGTGCTAAACTTCCTATTAGTGGCAATTCTCCTACCGTTAAGACGGGTTTGCCTTTAAACGTAATCTTTGCCATAACATCTCCTTTTAATTTATTCGAAAAAGTCATAAAAAAACGACAACTTCTTTAATTTTGCAGCCATCATGCTTTCATTTGCTGAGAACTGGACAAATTTTTCATTCTCAGGCAAAATGCCGTTTATGGCAAAAGTACTCATTCTACATGGACCAAATTTAAACTTGCTTGGCACCCGCGAACCACACCATTACGGGTCTGTCGGGCTTGACGCTATTCATCATAACCTAAACCAAGTAGCGACTGAACTAGGACATGAAATAGTTACTTTTCAGAGTAATGCCGAACATGAACTGATAGAACAAATTCAACAAGCGCGCTCCCAAAATATTGCCCTGATTATTATTAACCCAGCCGCATTTACCCATACCAGCATTGCAATACGGGATGCATTGAGTGCCGTCAAATTGCCTTTTGTTGAAATTCATCTATCCAACATCCATGCTCGCGAACCGTTTCGGCATCATTCGTATTTTTCCGATTTGGCCATAGGCGTTATTACTGGCTTTGGGGCTTATGGGTATGAATTGGCTTTGCGCGCGGGACATCATTTTTTAAAAAATAATCCTTGATCTGAGAGTGAAAGAATGGATATTCGTAAAATTAGAAAACTTATTGAATTAATCGATGAAACGGGTGTAACCGAAATTGAAATTAAAGAGGGTGAGGAAGCCGTACGAATTAGTCGACAATCTACAGTTATACCGCAAGTGTTTAACGTTACGAGTAGTAATCCTGCAGTTGGGGCGACGCCTGCTGCAGCGCCTATTGCGGCAGCCCCTGCTGAAGCAAAAACAACCCATGAAAAACATTTTATTGATCCAGAAGCGCATGTGGTCAAATCCCCGATGGTAGGCACGGTTTATTTGGCGCCAAAACCAGGCTCCCCGCCGTTCGTTGAAGTTGGGCAGCACGTTAAGGTTGGCACCACCTTGTGCATCATCGAGGCAATGAAGATGTTTAACCAAATCGAAGCTGATAAAGAGGGCACTATTAGTGCCCGCCTTGTTGAAAATGGACAAGCAGTCGAATACGATCAACCGTTGTTTATCATTGAGTAATACCATGCCAAAAAAAGTTCTCATTGCCAATCGCGGCGAAATTGCTTTGCGCATTCTGCGCGCTTGTAAGGAACTCAATATCAAAACGGTGGCTATTTATTCCACAGCTGATCGTAATTTAATGCATGTGCATCTCGCTGATGAGGCTGTGTGCGTGGGTCCACCGAGTGCAATGGAAAGCTATCTTAATATTCCCGCGGTTATCAGTGCCGCAGAAATTACAGAAGCCGATGCTATTCATCCCGGGTATGGTTTTTTAGCTGAAAATGCTAGTTTTGCTGAACAAGTAGAAAATAGTGGCTTTATTTTTATTGGCCCAACATCGGAAACAATTACTATGATGGGCGATAAAGTTTCCGCAATTAAAAGAATGAAAGATGCGGGAATCCCTTGCGTTCCTGGGTCAGGTGACCCTTTGGGCGATAACAACGAGGCAAACTTGGCAATAGCACGTGAAATTGGCTATCCCGTTATTATCAAAGCCGCGGGTGGGGGGGGGGGACGTGGTATGCGTGTTGTACGCAACGAATCCGAATTGATTAACAGTATTGAGATGACGCGCACTGAAGCAAGTGCTGCATTTAAAAACGATAAAGTATATTTAGAAAAGTTTTTAGAAACACCACGGCATATTGAAATTCAAGTGTTAGGTGATGGCAGAGGAAATGTTATTTATTTAGGTGAGCGTGATTGCTCAACTCAGCGACGACATCAAAAAATTCTTGAAGAAGCGCCAGCACCTGGCATTTCTGCTGCAGAACGTGAATACATTGGCCAATGTTGTGTTAAAGCCTGTCAAGCGATTAACTACCGCGGCGCCGGCACACTCGAATTTCTTTATGAAAAAGGGAAATTTTATTTTATCGAAATGAATACACGTATTCAGGTGGAACATCCGATCACAGAAATGATTACCGGTATTGATATTGTAAAAGCACAACTGCATATTGCTGCAGGAAAACCACTTCCCTATAAGCAAAAAGACATAGTGATTCGTGGCCATGCCATTGAATGCCGCATCAATGCTGAAGACCCAAAAACGTTTTTACCTTCACCAGGCAATGTAACATTATTTCATGCGCCAGGTGGGCCTGGTATTCGCGTGGATTCGCATCTTTATAACAGTTATCCAGTCCCACCTTATTATGATTCACTCATTGCTAAAATTATCAGTTATGGTGAAACACGCGAGATTGCATTAGCAAAAATGCGCAATGCCCTAGAAGAAATTATTATTGAAGGTATTAAAACCAACATTCCCTTGCAGCGTCAAATTTTGGAAAATCCTGAGTTTCAAAAAGGCGGTACCCACATTAACTTTTTGCAGAAATTAATAGCGTAGTTTTTGTTGATGAACTCCAAAACCATTATTTTATTATCCGGTGGATTGGATTCTGCCACTTGCTTAGCCATCGCCCAATCGCAAGGACAAACGTGCTATGCATTAACGTTTGATTATGGACAAAAACACCGTGCGGAATTGCAGGCAGCACAGCGCATCGCGCACACGCAAAAGGTAGCCCAACATTTAATTTTCCCACTCCCTCTTAATAAATTGGGTGGTTCAGCTTTAACGGACGAACAGATTGCTGTGCCCGATTATCAAGGGGATAATCAAATTCCTGTTACCTATGTACCTGCGCGCAACACTATTTTTTTGGCAATCGCATTGAGTTGGGCGGAAGTATCAAACGCATCTGAAATAGTGGTTGGCGTAAATGCACTGGATTATTCGGGATATCCCGATTGTCGCCCTGAATTTATTCAGGCATTTGAACATTTAATGCGTTTAGCTACTAAAGTAGGTGTGGAAGGGGAAACGGTGCAGGTGAAAACCCCGCTGCTGCATTTAAGTAAAACAGAAATTATTCAACTGGGTATGCGTTTAGGTGCCAATTATGCGGCAACGGTTTCTTGTTACCGCGCGAACGATTTAGGTGAAGCCTGCGGTAATTGTGATAGTTGTGTATTACGCCGACGCGGTTTTGAAGAAGCAGGTATTGCCGATCCTACACGGTATTGTTAGGTAGCAGATCAGGTTCACCCTTCGAGACGGCTGCTGCGCAGCCTCCTCAGGGCGAACGGGCATTGGAGTAGAGTTCGTTCACTCTTTGAGATGGCTGCTGCGCAGCCTCCTCAGGGCGAAAGGGCATTGGAGTAGAGTTCGTTCATTCTTTGAGATGGCTGCTGCGCAGCCTCCTCAGGGCGAAAGGGCAGTAGAGTAGAGTGTCCGTTCACCCTGTGAGATGGTTGATCCTGCTACAGTTTGTCGGACACATCGAACAGAGTAAACTAACTGTGAGAGGTGTATTCCGGGAGTCGCGCATCTCGGTAAAACGTTGAGAGCTCCTGCTTCAACGTCCCTCGATAGCGCGACGGTATTTCCTTCTGCCGCGGCCGTCCTGTCTCCGCCAACAATAGGCTTCGCCAATGACTT
>JBAUEV010000132.1:0-1777 GCA_049678805.1 Gammaproteobacteria bacterium | reverse complement strand
GTGTCGTTTTCAGACAAAACTGCATCCTGCGGTCGGAGAATACATCCCTGTATTCTACGGTCTTCCAACGACACCCACACGACATTCTTACCCAACGACATTATTTATGAGAAATATGCAACAACGCGCCCCTTGTAGCGGGAAGTATTCAATAACGCCTTCGCTAATAGGGAACATTTTTATTAACTTACTTCTTGAATTACTTTCAAAAACTGATCGGGATCCATTTCGCCGACGATACGTAAATGAGAAAGCTCTTCGCCAGTGGGGTTGTAGAATAAAACAGTAGGGGGTGCAATAACGCCAAATTGTTGTAATAAAGCTTGGTCATTTTCATTGTTATCAGTAATGTTGGCTTGTAGTACCACGAAATGATTAAGTGCTTTTTGAACGCGTGGATCAGCGAAGGTTTGTTTAGCCATGATTTTACAAGACGTGCACCAGTCCGCATAAAAATCTACTAGAGCGGGACGATTTTGTTGTTTGGCTAGTGCCAGCGCTTGTTGCAATTCAGCGACAGTTTTAACCGGCTGAAATGTAAATTCTGTTGTAGCTGCATGTAATTCAGAAGAAAAAGGAGATATGGCCAAAGGTTTGAGAGGATCACTATTGCCACGTGCTGCACCAAAAATCAGTAGTACGCCATAAATTAACATCAAAAAGCCAATGCCTTTCCATAGTTTTTCCCAGCCACTACTCGATGTGGTAGTTAATGCACCAAGATAAATCGCACAAATAATCAATAACGCTGCCCACATCAATAATATTATTGGTCCAGGCAAAAGGCGTTGTAACATCCAAATCGCAATTCCTAGCAACATGACACCAAGAATTGATTTAATGCTGTTCATCCAAGGACCGGCTTTGGGTATCAATTTGCCGCCGGAGGTGCCGATCAAAATCAACGGAATACCCATGCCAATACCTAAAGAAAATAGGGCAATTCCTCCCAACAATGGGCTACCTTTGTGGCCAATGTAACTGAGGATCCCAACTAAAGGGGGCGTAACGCAAGGTGAAACAATCAGTGTTGCTAAACAACCCATGATAGCAACACCAATGTAATGACCGCTTTTTTGATGATGACTTATATTGGCGATACGTGCTTGTAAGCCTTTAGGCAGTTGTAATTCATATAATCCAAATAACGATAAAGCCAACCAAATAAAAATAAGACTGAATAACACCAGAACCCAGGGTTTTTGTAGCGCCACTTGCAAATTACTACCCAGCCAGCCAATAAGTAAGCCCGCTACAGCATACGTCAGAGACATGCTTAACACATATACCAGTGATAATCGAAAAGCTTTACCAGTGCTTGCTGCCCGATCGTGGCCGAGGATAATGCCAGAAAGAATAGGAATAATGGGCAGTACACAAGGGGTAAATGACAATAATAATCCAAAACCAATACAGCTCAAGATAATCAATAGCAGGTTGCCACCCTCTAATATCCGTGAAATGCGTTCTTGATCGGAAACATAATGAGGCTTGCCGGCGCTGGTCTGAGCAATTACTGGGACATGGACAGTAGTGCCGCTGGTGGCTTGGTTGTAATTGCCAGATAAATTCACAGTAAATGATTTAGTAATAGGCGGATAACAAAAACCTAATTCTGAGCAACCTTGATAGGTTACTAGCAAATTGACATCACCGGTGTTGGGTTTAACGATCGGTACGGGAATTTCCACGTTGGTTTGATAAGCCTGAAAATTACCTAATTCTGAATTGTGTTTAGCAACACCCGTAGGAAAAATCGGTTGGCCCAGTTTTACCT
>JBAUEV010000131.1:0-5929 GCA_049678805.1 Gammaproteobacteria bacterium | reverse complement strand
TTTCAAACTAGATATATGCAGTTCATTCTTCTCAACATGGATAATTAACTCTTCACCTGCCTGCAACTGAAGCTGTTTACGACAGGGGGCGGGTATAATGATTCTGCCATCATCGCCCAATTTCGCTCTAAATTCATGCGTATGCATATATTTCTCTATAAAATATTGACCATTTATATTAAAAAAGCATATTTTTTAAATTAGTCAATATTGATTTTTATGACAAATAACAAAAAATCGACATTTTAATTAAAAATGACATTAGTACTCTGTTAAAATATTTATCCATTTTGCCATATAATTTGGTAATCTCCCATTTTTTCTCGATATTCAGCACACACGCAATAGCCGATTACCGCAATTAATTGTTCATCATTAAATAACAATGGAATGCGATTACGTTGCCAGGGTGGGATGTCCCATTCTTGAAATAATTTTTTCAAAGTATGGGTTCCTTGACGACCAAACGGATGACACACTTCTCCACCTTGGCGAAATCGTAAGGTCAGTCGATCAGCATTTTTTAATTGCTGAAGCGGTGGAGAGGAGGGCAGAACAGTTAAAATCCCTAAATCATTAGGCAATAATAAGGGTTGTTGTAAGTCCCAAGTTAATGCCGTTGGTGAAGGAGTATGTACCAATGGTTTTATGGCAAATAACAAGTCGCGAAAACGGCGAATTTCTACTCCATTCCAGGTAACTTGAGGTTGAGCATCAGGACGGCTAGCAAGCACCTCATGAATGATTTGATGCAATTTAATAGTACTAGGTAAGTTAAACCCTAAATTTTTTAACCATTCACGCAAAACGTTGCATTGTTGTGTAAAACCTAATTGTTGGAGTTTACTGATAATTAGAGTATCGGGAATAGAACCTCTGAGAAATTGCCAATCCTGTTGCGCTAATTCTGTTAATAGCTCACTGGCTTCAGCACAATGCTGTGCCGAACGTGCTAAAGTAGTAATAGCGCTGGGCCAGCGTTGTTCAATGATCGGCATTAAACAATGACGCACATAATTGCGATCAAATTTGAGCTTGTAATTGCTCTCATCTTCAATCCACTTTAATTCCTGATTCAGGGCATACGTTTGTAATGCTGAGCGAGTAAAAGAGAGTAGCGGCCTGGCATGAAGTCCTTTACCGAAAGGGCGGCAAGTAGGCATGGCGGCTAAGCCCTGCGGACCTGCTCCACGTAACAACTGCAATAAATGTGTTTCTGCTTGATCGCTTTGCGTATGTGCAGTTAATAAACACGCATCCGTTTTTAATAATTCAGCTAAAACTTTGTAACGGGCTTGACGGGCTGCGGCTTCAAGAGAGATGCCGGATGTAGAATCAATAGCAATGGTGCAGAGAGTATAGGCAACTTGCCATTGCTGGCAAATTTGTTCAGTAAAACGTGCCCATTGACCAGCATGTGGACTCAAGCCATGATTCACATGAACAGCTTGTAATTGCAGAGTAGGGTATTGTTCACGTAATTTCACCAAGCTAGACAAGAGCACGTGTGAATCGAGACCGCCACTGTAAGCAACTAGCAATTTCTCACTCGAAGTCAGTTGACGTAATTGCTGCCAAAGAAGATTAGTAGTAAAGGTTAACATTCAAATTAAGTCGGTGCGCCATAAGACATCAAACGTTTATAACGGTTTTCAAGCAAAGTCTCTAGTGGCAGGTCATTAAGTTCTGTTAATTGTTGCCACAAAACTCTTTTCAATCGTGCCGCCATTGCATCAATACGGCGATGAGCACCGCCAGAAGGTTCAGTTATCACTTGGTCAATCAGCCCTAATTCATATATTTGTTGTGCCGTTACTTGCATTGCTTCTGCTGCCTCAGGCGCTTTTTCAGCACTTTTCCATAAAATGGAGGCACAGCCTTCTGGGGAAATAACCGAATAAATGCTGTATTGCAGCATTAATACACGATCACCTACTGCAATGGCTAAAGCACCGCCTGAACCTCCTTCGCCAATAACGGTACATATAATGGGGGTGCGTAGTTGCGACATCACTAATAAATTACGAGCAATTGCTTCACTTTGATTGCGTTCTTCAGCGCCAATACCGGGGTAAGCGCCAGGGGTATCAATAAACGTAAAAATAGGCAAATGGAACCGTTCCGCCATTTCCATTAAGCGCAGGGCTTTTTGGTATTCTTCAGGGTTAGGCATGCCAAAATTGCGTAATACTTTTTCTTTGGTTGTGCGTCCTTTTTGATGGCCTATTATCATAACAGGAATGCCCTTAAACCGTGCTAAACCACCGACAATGGCTGTGCCACTGGTAAAATGCCGGTCGCCATGTAATTCATCAAAATCAGTAAAAATTCGGGTGACGTAATCGAATGTATAAGGACGTTGTGGATGTCGAGCTAATTGCACGATTTGTGCTGATGTTAAGTGGGAAAAGATACTTTTGGTAAGTTGTCGGCTTTTAATTTGCAGACGGGTAATTTCTTCGGTGATATTAATGTCTACATCTGCACCCACACGCCGTAGTTCTTCAATTTTAGCTTCTAGTTCAGCAATGGGTTGCTCAAAATCCAGAAAGTTAAGATTCATTTAGTACCCTTATGTCAATCAGGTTGATTATCTAAAGTATAATGCCATGATCTTGGATGATAGGGCAATTAGATTATCTCTTTACACGACAAAAATGATTAAACGGTTTTGAATGCCGACGGGGTGGCGGTTTCAGATTGTGGGTATTATTGATATAATATCGGCAAATGTTGTAATTTATAGCAAGATATGTGTATACGCTACCTCTTCTCGGTCCTGCTATGTAAGCGGAAGGAACTGCTAAACATGTGTGGTAAAAAAGCACTTTGGTTGTTACTGGCCTTACTGTTGTCGGCAGTTTCAGCAACAGCAATGGCAGATGTCTTGACATTGCGCCAAGCTGAAACCTTGGCACTCGCGAATGCTAAAGAACTTATCGCTTTACAAAATGAACAACAAGCACAAGAAAAAAAAACTGCTATTAATAACCATCTACAATCTCCTTCTTTTCAATTAGGAGGTGAATATCCTAAAGATGTATTACCTTCATCACCTGCCGAAGAAACTACAACAATGGTGTTGGGAGTGAAACAACCTTTGCCTCAATTACGTACACGAACATTGCAATCACTTACTTCTACTTATTTAACTCAGGCACATGCGGCACAAATTAGCCAAATAAAGGCATTGATTTTGCGAGAAACGCGTGAAAATTGGTTGAATCTTTATGAGAGCTTGCAAACTCAACGTATTTTAGGGAAGCAGCTTGCTGGCAGTCCACCTGGAAATCGTCCAGAGTTACAAAATCAAATTGCCCAAGCGCATCAACAAGAAAGTATTTTACGAGAACACCTTAAGCAGCAGATTGGTAAGACAGCAATAATGGCTTCGTTACCCGATAGTCTTCCTTCATGGCCTGATTTGCCTGACCAAAAAATCTTGGAAGCACAACTTTTAGAAAATCCAAAATTACAAGCTGATAGCCGCCTTGTAAGTGCTAGTCAGCAATCGGTAAAATTAGCAGCGGAACAACGAAATTCTGGTTTAAATTTAAGTGTAGGGTATGGTTTTGAACAGAATAATTCTCCTACTCTTTCTAATAATCCTAATAGCGCAACTAATTCTGCAGCTAATGATAAAGCAAATTTAATAACCTTGCGCTTGACTATTCCTTTATCAAGTAGTTCAAATCCGTCTCAAGATGAGGAAGTGAAGAAGCATGTGCAACAATTAGAAACTCACCAGCAGCAGCAACGACAAGATTTTTTAGCGATAAAAAAATTATTAACAGAAGCCTATCAAGATTGGCAACAATCTAATAAAGAAGTTGCTGTTTGCAAAAGCCAAGAAGGTGCTTTAGCTACAACACTTGATTGCCTTCACGCTAGTGTTAATCGTGCTAAAGCGCAAGCACAAGTATATTATTTGTTGGGGAAATGATGGTAGTTTGTCATCCTGAGCAAAGCGAAGGATCTCCTTTTTTTATGAAAGATGAGATCCTTCGTCGCAAACAACGCTCCTCAGGATGACAGGGTTTATAATTTGCGCTCCTCAGGATGACAAAAACGATGTATTCAATAACGCTGACTTGATCGCGCGATAACAAACATAAAATAAAGGATAAACTACGCAATCAATCCCAAACTTCTAACAGCATCACGTTCGCCTTTTAACTCATCCAGTGTAAGCTGAATCTTCTCTTTACCAAAAGCATTATGTTCAAGACCCGTAACAACTTTTACTTGACCTTGTTCGGTACGGCAGGGAAAAGAAAAAATTAAACCCTTGTCAATTCCATATTCCCCTTGTGAACAACGAGCGATGGAATACCATTCATTCATAGGCGTGTCATGAGTGAGAGCAAAAACACTATCGACCGCTGCATTTGCTGCAGAAGCAGCCGAAGATGCCCCACGTGCTTTAATAACCTCAGCGCCTCGTTTTTGCACCGTAGTAATAAATTCATTTTGTAGCCAAGACTCATCACGAATTACGGCCAAAACAGGCTTACCGCTAATTTTGGCGTGATAAAAATCCGGATATTGGGTTGTGGAATGATTGCCCCAAATTGCCATCTGGCTAATTTGGTTTACATCGACTCCTGCTTTTTTAGCGAGTTGGGCACAAGCACGGTTTTCATCTAGCATTGTCATAGCATAAAACCGATCTTGGGGAATTTTAGGCGCACTGTGCATAGCAATTAAACAGTTGGTATTGCACGGGTTGCCAACTACAAAGATACGTACATCTTTTGCTGTGCTATCATTAATAGCTTTGCCTTGTTGAGTGAAAATACCCCCATTGATTTGTAATAAGTCAGAACGTTCCATACCTGCTTTACGAGGCATAGCGCCGATTAACAAAACATAATTTGCATCGCCCATGCCTGTGTTTAGATCGGCCGTAGTAACTATATTTTTTAAAAGGGGGAATGCGCAATCTTCTAATTCCATTGCCACACCTTGAAGTGCTGGCAAAGCATTCGCCAATTCGATGAGTTGCAATTCAACCTCGGTGTCCTTACCGAACATGTCGCCATTAGCAATGCGAAAAACTAACGCATAACCAATCTGTCCAGCGGCGCCAGTTACAGCTACTTTAACACGCTTAGTAACGCTCATGTTTTGTCTCCGAAGTTTGAATAATAGGAGGTAGGTTAAATTGTGTTAATAACTGATTGTCACCCACTGCAATAAATGGAGGAGAAACCAAAGATTCTTTAGCATTGTATTGCAAGGGTTTAAGACGTTGTAAGTCAATTATTTGCCCACCAGCCGCTTCTATGATGCAGAGTCCTGCTGCGGTATCCCATTCATAAGGTGCACCTAAGCAAGGGTAAATGTCCGCTTTGCCTTCAGCAATCCAGCAAAATTTTAAAGCACTGCCTAAACGTAGAATTTCATATTGATGATGTTTCGGTAATATTTCTTGTAAACGTGTTGTTTTAGAACGGGGTCCAATGACAACAACAATGTTTTCACTTGATGTCCTGCGTCGAATATGAATAGGCTGTGGTGGATGATTTGCTTCTTGTTTGAAGGCTTTTTGACCCTGACAGGCAAAAAAACTGATGTTGGCTACAGGGAGATAAATAATACCCAATATAGGATGGCCTTTATGAATCAAGGCGATATTTACAGTAAACTCATCAGAACGATGTATAAATTCTCGAGTACCATCTAAAGGGTCAACTAGCCAATAATAGGGCCATTCTCGGCGTTCTTGAAAAGGAATGTGACAATCCTCTTCCGATAATACAGGAATGGTTGGTGTGATCTCAATTAAGCCTACTTTAATGATTTCATGCGCTAAAATATCGGCATCTGTCAGAGGTGAAGCGTCCTGCTTAGTGCTTACTGCAAATGGACCCGGTTTTTGGTAAAGCTCTAACAAACCGATGCCTGCTTTTTGGGCTACTTTCAAAGC